>JBPEXK010000243.1:0-5339 GCA_052031745.1 Marinobacter sp.
GCCGCCAGGTCCGAGTTGGTCATCATCGGGAAGATCCGGCTCGGCACGATGTTCAGCATCAGCGAGTCGCCCACCAGGTAGATGAACATGACCCCCAGACCACCGGTCACGAACGCCAGGGGCAGGCCCATCATCAGGGCGACCGCGAGGGAGCCGAACATCAGGTAGGTCAGCGGCCCGATCTTCACATCGGACAGACTCCCGGACAGCTTGAACAGGAATTTCTCATCGCTGAACGGGTCGTAGAACAGGATGTTGATCATTTCGACACAGATGACAAACGCCAGCGCCACCGTGCCCAGAATCATCAGCCAGGTACCCAGCTTACCCATCAGGTTGCTGGCCGGCGCCGTTGTTGTAATCGAAGTCATACGGTGCCCTCCCGGCCAAGACGAACGAACAGGACGATATCCTTGATCAGCTTGGATATGCCTGCCAGCAAAAGCAGAATGGAGCCCAGCAACATCATGGCCTTAACCGGCCAGTACTGGATGCCCCAGGTCTCCACGGTGGTTTCTTTCATGGAGTAGGAGTTCTGGAAGAAGGTCCAGGAAGTCACCATCAGAATCAGCGCGAACATGAAAAAGAACATGGACGTAAAGATGTCCATGCCCACGCGCCCGCGAATCGGCAACAGGTTGTACATCACATCCACCCGCACATGGGCGCCGTGCAGCAGGGCGAAGGCACCCGCCAGCAGGTACTGCATACCCAGCAGCAGGAAGCTGGCCTCGTGTACCCAGATGGTCGGCATGTTGAACAGGTAACGCATGACCACTTCAAAGAAATAGAAAACCACCGCGTTCACGGTCCAGAACGCGACAAAGACACCGGACTTCTCACTGATCCAGTCGATGGTCTTGGTGAACCAGTTGCCTTCAAACCCCAGATAGATCAGCGGATCTTCCTCTTCCGCCTGAATCTCGGCCGGCGTTTTCTCTGGCACGCCGGTATCGCCGCCATGGCTACTGCTCCATTTGTCCCAAGCCATCATGATCAGCGGCATGACCGCAAGCCAGCCCCAGTAGAACCAGTGCGGCAAGACGAATCCGAAACCTTCAAGATCAGACATGTTGTTGCTACCTCAGCCACAAAATGGGGAAGGTGGAACCCCTCCGTGCGGAGCAGTCCCTGCCCTTCCCCGTCGTGTTTTTGTTATTGCTCGGAAGGCTTACTTACCCTCGACGCCTTCCAGGTCGGACGCGTTCACGTAACCGACCGTCTCGTTCATCATGTATTCCAGCTGCATGTCGAAGATGGCACGGGCGTCCTCGTCCTTGTTGGCCCACTTGTACCAGATCGGAATCGCAGCGCGCCGGAACTCCTGCAGGTCTTCCTGGCTGAGACGGGTGACCTGGTCACCGGATTCCTTGAACTTCTCCATCGCCGCGATGTTGCGCTTCTGGATGGTCAGGTAGTGGCGCTGGGAGTAGTTACGCACCTCCTCTTCCACCAACTGCTGCAGTTTCGGATCGAGCGCGTTCCAGGCCCGCAGGTTGACGGTCAGGTCCATCAAATCCACCGGCTGGTAGATGGACATGACGCCCGGAGGTCCGAACATGATGTAGTCGGTCACCTGGGCGAAGCCCAGTTCCCAGTTCACCGCCGGGCCCACGTAGTCGGCCGCGTCGATGGTGCCCTTCTCCAGGGCCGGGAAGATGTCAGAACCCGGCAGGCTCACGGTGGACACGCCGAACTGCTGGAACACCTCGGCCACCATGCCGCCCGGCACCCGGATCTTCATGCCCTTGAGGTCGGACAGGCTGTTCACCGGTTTCTTGGAGTGGATGATGTTGGCGTCGTGCTGGATCGGGCCCACGTAGAACAGCCCGAACTTCTTGTAGATTTCCCGGGTCTTTTCCAGCATGCCCATGCTGTAGAACATGGTGTCCCACTGGTGGGGCTGGTCAGGACCGGCCGGGTAGGACGACAGGAACACCGAGGCCGGAATCTTGCCGGACCAGTACAGGGTGAACGGGTTCATGCCCTGGAGTACGCCGTTGCGCACGGCATCGAACAGCGCGTTGTTGTCGGCGGCAACCGCTTTGGCCGGGAACGGCTTGAAGACCAGCTCCCCGCCCGACTTTTCCTCGATGCTCTGGCACCACTCTTCGAACAGATCGTAGCCGACGGTGCCGGCGTCCCAGACGGACTGGATCTTCCAGGTGGTGGCGGCCTGCGCCTGACCGGCGCCCATGAGCATGGCTCCGGCGAAGGTGGCACCGACCGCGATGGATTTCAGGAAACTCCTGCGCGGAGGGGCTTCGGCAAGGTCAGAGAGATTCTGCAGTTTCTTGTTCGAGATCATCGACACATCTCCGTTAGCGTTGTTGTTATCAGCGTCTTATCAACGCCGGCCCGTTGCGTGTTGTGCACTTGGTGGTCCGACATTAGAAAGATATTCGTAGCCAATGGGGTTTTAGTCCAGCCACAAGGCCACTGGTCAGACCAGTTTTTCGTGGCCCGCAAATGGACGAATTGCTAGGAATCAGCCATATTTACAGGGCTTGGACGCACATCGACTGACGGACTATCCTCGTACAATTACAACCGTGACTGGTCAGACCACCGAGTTCAGACAGGCATTCGAATGGCTATTTCCCAGGAAATTTCGTACCGGCTCGAGCGGCTCATACTGGATGGTGGGCTGGCGCCCGAGCAGAAAATCCCCTCCGAACGGCAACTGGCTACCCGGCTTGGGGTATCCCGAGCGGTCATCCGGGAGGCGCTGCACGAGCTGCAGGGGCGCGGCGTGATTGAAACCCGTCACGGCAAAGGCTCCTTCGTCGCCAGCATGGTGCCGGGCTCCGACAGCGTCGATGACCAGAGCCCACTGATGCACCTGTTCGAGGGTCATCCCCGCACCCTGTATGACCTGCTCGAGGTGCGCGAGCAACTGGAAGGACAGGCCGCGTTCCTGGCCGCCAAGCGCGCCAACAGTGTCGACCGGCACCGGATTACCAAGGCGTTCCGGGCGCTGGAGGAAACCGACCCGCTCAGCAACGCCCGCTCGGACCACAGCTTCCATCTGAGAATCGTCGAAGCGTCCCACAACCCGGTGCTGGTGCACGTGCTCAACAGCCTCAAGAACATGATGCTGATGACGGTGCAGGCCTCGGTCGCCAACCTGAACCCGCGCCAGGAAATGCGCAAGAAGATCGTCCGCCAGCACCGTCAGTTGTACGAAGCGGTGATCGCCGGCAAGCCGGCGGCCGCCCAGAAAGCAGCCACCGCCCACGTGCGGTTTGTCAGCGATGCCATGCGGGCGATGGAAAATGAAGGCAGTGAGGTGATCCGGATGCCGATTCCGGCGGACGCCAGCAGCCACCCTTCGCCGTCCCGGTTGTGAGCTCGGGACCGGGCGGGCAAACGCCCGAGACACTCTATAACGTGAGCGGATCCGGTGGTGAAAAGCTGCAAAACCCTCGGCATCGGGTATTGATTTCCACCGCCACAGTCCGTAAAACATGCGCCTTTGAATAACAGCCTCGGGAGCCAACAATGGCGGACCAATCGCCTTTGATCTGCAGGGATATTCACAAGACCTTCGACAAGCTGGAAGTGCTGAAAGGCATTTCGCTGGAAACCCGCAAGGGCGATGTCGTCTCCCTGATCGGCAGTTCCGGCTCCGGCAAGAGTACCTTCCTGCGCTGCATCAACCTGCTGGAAACCCCAACCTCCGGCGACATTATCGTGCACGGTGACCCAATCCGGTTCACCAACAACCGCCGTGGCGAACGGATTCCGGCCGACAACAAGCAGGTCGAGCGGATCCGCTCCAAGCTGTCCATGGTGTTCCAGGGCTTCAACCTGTGGTCCCACATGACCGTGCTGGAGAACATCATCGAAGCCCCGGTCAACGTGCTGAAGGTCCCCAAGAAAGAAGCGATCGAGCGGGCCGAGGCCTACCTGCAGAAGGTGGGCATCTATGAGCGCAAGGACTATTACCCGGCCCAGATGTCTGGCGGCCAGCAGCAACGGGCCGCCATCGCCCGGGCGCTGGCGATGGAGCCGGAAGTGATGCTGTTCGACGAACCGACTTCGGCACTGGACCCGGAACTGGTGGGGGAAGTGCTGAGGGTCATGCAGAGCCTGGCCGAGGAAGGCCGGACCATGATCGTGGTGACCCACGAGATGGCGTTTGCAAGGGATGTGTCAACTCAGGTCCTGTTTTTGCATCAGGGCGTGATCGAAGAGCAAGGTACACCCGAGAAGGTGTTTGATCATCCGGACTCGGAACGCATGAAGCAGTTCCTGGCTCCCAACTTCTGACACTGGGTGCTATCTTGAATTCGTACTGGATGCGAAGCTTCCATAAAAAATAAGCCGAAAAGGCAAACGATTGGAGAAGTGACACATGAAGAAACTGTTTGTTGCAGCAAGCTGTGCCCTGGCCCTGGCGGCGGGAACCGTCCAGGCCAAGGACTGGAAAGACATCCGCATTGCGTTTGACGTGCCTTACGAGCCGTTCGAGTACAAAGACGAAAACGGTGAACTGACCGGTTTCGAGGTGGAACTGGCCGAAGCCATGTGTGCCGAAATGAAGGCCAACTGCGAATTCGTGATCCAGGCCTGGGACGGCATGATCCCGGGGCTGCTGGCGCGTAAGTTCGACGCCATCATGTCGTCCATGTCCATCACCCCGGAGCGGGCCGAGCGCGTGCTGTTCTCCGAGCCGTACTACAACACCCCGGGCGGCTGGTTTGCCCGCGACGGCTTCGACACCGACGTGACCGACATGGACGCCATGAAGGGCAAGGTTGTGGGCGTCCAGCGCGGCACCACCATGGACACCTTCGTGACCGACACCATGGGCGGCAACGTCACCATCAAGCGCTACACCACCGCCGATGACATGGTCCTGGACCTCGAGGGTCAGCGCCTGGACGTGGTGTTCGTGGACTACCCGGTGGGCGAGCAGACCATCCTGAGCAAGGACGGCTTCAAGGAAGTGGGCGAGCCGGTCAAGCTGGGTGAAGGCGTCGGCGTGGCCATGCGTCAGCGTGACAAGGACCTGGCCGCCAAGGTCAACGCCACTCTGAAGAAACTGAAGAACGATGGCACCTACGACGCCATCATGCAGAAATACTTCAGCTACGACATCAAGATGTAAAACCGCAGGGGTGGCCACCCGGCCACCCCTGACTACCGGACTTTTCCATGCTCGATCTGAAAGGCTATGGCCCGGCACTACTGGACGGGGCAGTCGTCACCATTGAATTGGCCTTCCTCTCCCTGGCCCTGGCAGTCACTCTCGGACTGATTGGCGCCTCCTCCAAGCTGTCCAGCAATCGTGTCGCCAAGGGCGTGGCAACCGCCTACACCACACTGATCCGCGG
>JBPEXK010000244.1:0-1945 GCA_052031745.1 Marinobacter sp.
ACGAAGATCTCGAACATTGGCAGCGGCAGGGGCATGTCCGGAATCCGCGAGGGATCGAACTTGACGCTGATGTACGGTTTGTTGCCGCCCTTGTCGTCGTGCTGGTAGAAGTTGGTGCGCAGGGTGGCCTGCATCAGTTCCATATACAGGCGCAGCACACGGTCTTCACTCAGGTTGTCGACGCTATCCAGGCCGGCATTGAATTCAATCTCCAGCTTTTGCTGCGCCGCCTTGCTCTTGCCGCCGCTCTGGTAGCGGTCCGGATTGAAGCGCACCTCGAAGTACTCGAGCAGCAGCCGGGCCAGCTCCACGTGGTTGACCAGGGTGTTGGAGATGAAGGTCTGGCTGTTGGAAAAACGGATCTGGCGCATGTAGCGGGCGTAGGTCCGCAGCAGCGCGATCTCGCGCCAGCTCATGTAGGACGACAGCAGCAGGCGGTTGAAGGCGTCGTTCTCGGCATCGCCATGCCAGACCCGGCGGAACAGGTCCTCGAAGATCGGTCGGATGCGGTGAATGTCCACCACGCGGCCGGTGTGGGCCTGCAGGGTGAAGTCATGGATCCACACGGTCTTGTCGTGCCGGTCGCTGACCTCGAAGGGATGCTCCCCCAGTACCCGGAAGCCGAGGTTGTCGAAGATCGGCATGACGTCGGACAGCGGCAGCGGCCGGTCCGGATAGAAGAGTTTGAAGTGCAGTTTGCTCTCGTCCTCTTCCAGCGCCCGGTAGAAGCTCATGGCCAGGTCGCCGTTGGTGGCGGCGCTGGAAATGTGCTCCATATCGATGGCCGCGCGCCGGGGCGAGAACATGTCGGTGTAGCTGGCCGGGAATCCGCCGGACCACAGTCGGGACAGCTCATTGCCCTGCTCTTCGCCGTAGGCCTCACTCAGGGCCTCATACAGGCCGTCGCGCCAGGACTGGGCCATCTCGATGACCTTTTCCCGGATTTCCGCCACTGGCAACTGCCGGTTTTCCACCTGGGGCACGCGGATGGTGAACTGCACCCGCGCCAGTACGGATTCCGAGAAGTGGGTGACGAACTCGATGTCGTCCGCTTCCAGGCGGTCCAGCAACACCTGCTCCACTTTCTGCCGCAGCTCGGTGTTGTAGATGTCCCGGGGGAAGAAGGCGAGACAGGTGACGAACTGGCCGTACACGTCCTCACGCAGGAACAGCTCGATGCGCCGCCGCTCCTGGATATACAGGATGTTCTTGGCCACTTTCAGCAGTTCTTTGCTTTCGATCTGGAACAGTTCGTCACGGGGGTAGACCGTCAGAATCTGGTCCAGCTCCTTGCCGGCGTAATCGTCGCGCAGGAAACCGGAGCGCTTGATCACGCTCTCCACTTTCCGGCGCAGCAGGGGCACCTCGTCCGGGCGCTCGTTGTAGACCCGGGAGGTGTACAGACCCAGGAAGCGGCGCTCACCCACCACTTCACCCTTGCTGTTGAACTTCTTCACCGCGATGTAGTCCGGGTAGGCCGGACGGTGCACCCGGGAGCGCTGGGCCGATTTGGCGAAAATGAAGATGTCGTCGGTGCGGGTCATCTCCTGGCGCGTGCGCTGGGGCAGCTCATTCAGGCGCACCCGGTCCGGACGCTCGTTGTTGACCCGCAGGATACCCAGCTCGGAGTTCTCCACCCGGCGCACCACCATGCCGCTCTTGTCCTTGGCAAAGTCGTACTCGTCGTAACCGAGGAAGGTGAAGTGGTCTTTCACCAACCAGTCCAGAAAGGCCCTGGCTTCTTCCTTGTCAGCGTCGTCGATGCCGGCCGCGGTGGTGTCCAGCTCCTCGCGGATTTCGTTGATCTTGCCGGTGACGATCGGAAAGTCCGACACCGCAATGCGCACCTCGTGCAGCACCTGCTGCAGGGCGTCTTCAAGCTCGCTCAGCTCGGCCGGATCGCTGTGGCGGTCGATCTCCAGCACGATGAAGGCTTCGAACGGCG
>JBPEXK010000245.1:0-8447 GCA_052031745.1 Marinobacter sp.
AAGTTTTCCGCGCCGATGCCGGATTTGGTCAGTGCGTTAAACAGGGTGGATTTGCCGACGTTGGGAAGGCCGACGATGCCGCAGTTAAATCCCATGGAATGCCTCTGCTGGTACTGAAAAATTTGGCCGGATTATACCGGGGTCTGCCGGTCCGTGCGAATACGGGAAAATGCCGGATCAGGGCGTGGGCTTGAAGCTGTGCAGGCGGTTCATTGCCGCGGCCAGCTTGCCGTTGGCGGCGTCCGGGAGGACTCGCATCACCTCGTCAAACACGGCGTTCAGCTCTTCGGTTTCCTGTTTACCGAGTCGGCCGAGGACAAAGCCGGTGACTTTCCGGCTGTCGCCGGGGTGACCGATGCCCAGGCGCAGGCGCTGGAAATCCTTGGTGCTGAGGTGGGCGATGGTGTCCCGCAGGCCGTTGTGACCGCCGTGGCCGCCACCTTTCTTGAGCTTGGCCGTGCCCGGGGGCAGGTCGAGTTCGTCGTGGGCAACCAGGATCTGTTCGGGAGCAATCTTGAAGAAATCCGCGAGGGCTTTGATCGACAGGCCGCTGCGGTTCATGTACGTGGAGGGGTTCAGCAAGTGCAGGTCCAGGCCCTGCCACTGAATGCGGGCGTACAACCCGTGGTACTTCTTTTCGGGGCGGAGCGTCTGGCCCGCATGGCGGGCCAGCGCTTCGACGAACAGGGCGCCGGCGTTGTGGCGGGTATTCTCGTAGTCGGGGCCGGGGTTACCCAGGCCGACCACCATGACAATATCCTGTGCCATTCGCCGTTGCCCCCGGAGTGTTTACTCCTTCTCTTCGCCGTTCTCTTCGCTGCCTTCTTCGCCTTCTTCCTCGTCGACTTTAGCGCCGCGCGGCTTGTGGATGGCGACAACCGGCAGGTCGTGATCTTCACCCTGCTGCAGGGCAGCAACGCGAACGCCTTTCGGCAGTTTCAGGTCGCTCAGGTGAACCACCTGGTCCATTTCAACCGGAGTCATGTCGACTTCGATGAACTCAGGCAGATCCTGCGGCAGACAGATCACTTCTACTTCGTTGATCTGGTGGTTAGCCACACCGCCGTGAAGCTTGATAGCCGGTGCAGATTCTTCGTTGATGAAGTGCAGCGGTACGTTCACGTGGATCTCGTGGTCCTTGTCAACACGCAGGAAGTCGGCGTGAGTAAGGATGGGCTTGTACGGGTGACGCTGCAGATCCTTCAGGATCACGCTCTCTTTCTTGCCATCGAGCTCGATGGTCAGGATGTGAGAGAAGAACGCCTCGTTTTCCAGAGCCTTTTTCAGCTCGTTGTGCCAGATGGCAATAGGCGTAGCGTCTTTCTGACCACCGTAGATGATGGCCGGAATTTTACGTTCCTCACGACGCAGGCGGCGGCTCGCACCTCTCCCCTGATCGTCACGAGGAAATGCTTCGATAACAAAATCCTGAGACATGGTAATAACCTCAATCGTCACCTGAACTGCCCGCGACCAGGCGTTGTTACAGGTGATGTTTTTAACAAGCCGGATTTTTCCGGCTGACGAAAAGAGTCGGGAGCCTGATTAGGCTCCCGACCCGGTAACTGCTTGTTTTGCCTGATGGTTAAAGCGTCAAATCCGCTCAGGCATTCTCAAACATGGCGCTGATCGATTCCTCGTTGCTGACGCGGCGAATCGATTCGGCCATCAGGCCTGCCATACTGAGGACGCGGATTCTATCACAATTTTTCGCTTTGTCACCCAGCGGGATGGTGTCGCACACCACCAGCTCGTCAAGGTCCGACGCGTTGATGTTATCAATGGCCGGGCCGGACAGAACCGGGTGGGTGATGTAGGCCACCACGCGTGCGGCGCCGTGCTCTTTCAGGGCGTTGGCCGCTTTGCACAGGGTGCCTGCGGTGTCGATGATGTCGTCCACCAGGATGCAGGTCTTGTCGCGGACGTCACCGATGATGTGCATGACCTGGGATACGTTCGCCTTCGGGCGACGCTTATCGATGATGGCCAGGTCGGCATCGTCCAGTTTCTTGGCCACGGCCCGCGCCCGGACCACGCCGCCCACATCGGGGGAAACCACGATGAAGTTTTCAAAGCGCTGCTTCTCGATGTCCTCGAGCATGACCGGGGTGGCGTAGATGTTGTCCACCGGAATGTCGAAGAAGCCCTGAATCTGGTCAGCGTGCAGGTCAACGGTCAGGACCCGGTCTACGCCGATGCTGGAGATCATGTCGGCCACAACCTTGGCGCTGATGGCTACCCGGGTAGAACGTACCCGGCGATCCTGGCGTGCATACCCGTAGTAAGGGATAACCGCGGTCACACGGGTTGCTGAGGCGCGGCGCAGGGCGTCGGCCATCACAATCAGTTCCATCAGGTTATCGTTGGTGGGGTAGCAGGTCGGCTGGATGATGAACACATCGTGGCCGCGCACGTTTTCATTGATCTCAACGGTGGTTTCACCGTCGCTGAACCGGCCAACAGTTGCCTGGCCCATGGGGATATGAAGTTTCTGTGCGATGTCTTTGGCAAGCTGGGGGTTTGCGTTGCCGGCAAAAATCATCAGTTTGGACACGACGGCATCCTTCTCAGTATCGGCGTTTGATTCAGAAGAAGCGGGAGAAAGGTGGCTGGGGTGGCAGGATTCGAACCTGCGCATGACGGGATCAAAACCCGTTGCCTTACCACTTGGCGACACCCCAGTATCGTGCTTTTTTGGCATCATTTCAGCTCAGTCAGCTTTTTGTGAAGAGGTGATGTGTTCACCCCTTTAGCTACGAACCCCGTGATGCCGGAGGGTTTGCTTTCCCAGATAATCCGGGCTGCGGATTCTGTAGGGAAACGTCCAAAAATGCAAGCCCCGGTTCCGGTTAATCTTGCAGGTCCGAATTGTCCAAGCCAGTCCAGGCTTCTATTAACCTCAGGATACAGTCTTCGAACTACATCCTCACAGTCGTTTCGGTACCTCGAGGCGTCTCCCTCAAAAGCGGGCGCTATTGTGATTCTCGGGGTGTTCCTTGTCAACCCTTCCTCGGAAAAAATCTTACCGGTGTTGATGTGGCAGCCCGGCTTCAGGACCAGGAACCAGTCCTCCGGTGGCGACACCGGGGTGAGCTGTTCACCCACGCCCTCACCAAAGGCGGCTTGGCCACGAACGAAGACCGGCACGTCGGCGCCAAGGGCCAGGCCCAGCTCGGCCAGTTCATCAATGCCAAGATCCAGCTGCCATAAGTGATTGAGTCCCAGCAGGGTGGTGGCGGCGTTGGAGCTGCCACCGCCCAGGCCGCCGCCCATGGGCAGGCGTTTATCCAGGGTGATCTCCACCCCGGGCAGAGAACGCCCGGCTCTGGCAGTCAGCGCCTCGGCCGCACGCACGATCAGGTTGTCCTGGTCGGGCACGTCCGCCAGGGCCTGGGTCAGGCGGATGCCTGGGCGGTCCGGGGTCAGGGTAAAGGTCAGGTCGTCGCCGTAATCGAGAAACTGAAACAGGGTCTGCAGTTCGTGATAGCCGTCTGGGCGGCGACCAACGATGTGCAAAAACAGATTCAGCTTGGCAGGTGCGGGAAGGGTAAGGCTGGCAGTCACTGTCCGGTGTCCAGGTGGTTCCAGTCGCTGACGACCAGGCGTACGCGCTTGTCGTCTTTCAGAGCGGTGATTTTCGCAGGCAGGGCCGGTTGGCCATCCACAAACTGCTGCCAGCGGTCGTAACGGATTTCCCAGCCAGCCTGGCGGATGATGGCCAGCTGTTTACTCTCGTCGAACAGCAGTCGGTAATCGTCGCCCGGAGCGGGCAGGCCGCGAATCCACCAGGCCAGGTGGTTGATGGGCAATTGCCAGCCGGTGGCTGCGGCCACCAGGGCTTCGGGCTCGCCGGACCGGTAGGAGTCGCCGCCGGGCAGGGTGAGTTCGATAAAGCCGGGGACCCCTTTCAGGGTGGTGCTGCCCATGCCCAGAAACGAAGAGGACAGGGCCAGGTCGTAAGCCTCGCCCTGCTGGATCCAGTGGTTGATCAGGGCGGTGCCGCTGTCCGAGGGTTGTTTGACCGCCAGCTTGCCCATCAGGCGCCAGTGGTCAAAGCGGCTGAGTTGCTGGCTGCGCTTGGCCCAGTCCCGGGGTGGCTGGTCGGTCATACCGTCCGGCAGTGGTTTCAGGTCGATGGTGGTGCAGGCGCCGAGCAGGGCGACGAACGGCAGTAGCAGCCAGAGGCGGCACGTTCGCGGCATTACAGCTCTCCGTTGTCGGTCAGGCGGTCAATGGTCTCCCGCAGCACGCTGTGATCGGCGTCCTGTTCCAGGCCTTCTTTCCACACGATGCGAGCCTGTTCCTCGGCGCCACTTACCCACAGGGCCTCACCGTAGTGCGCCGCCACTTCCGGGTCCGGGTAGGCTGACCAGGCGCGCGCCAGGTAATCCAGAGCCGGCTCCAGTTGACCTTCCTGGAACAGCACCCAGCCCATGGAATCCAGGATGGCCGGGTTTTCCGGGTCCAGTGCCAGGGCCCGTTCGATATAGTCGCGGGCCTCGTCCAGTCGATCAGTGCGGGTGGTGAGGATGTAGCCGAGGGCGTTGAGGGCCACTGCGTTGTCCGGGTCCTGGTCGATGATGTACTTCAGGTCGTCCTCGGCGCGTCCGGGCTGGTTGATGGTGTCCAGCATCATGGCGCGGGCGTAGCGAATCTGGATGTTGTCCGGGAATTCTTCCAGTGCTTCGGTCGCGGTTTCCAGGGCGGCCTGGTTCTGGTCCCGGTCCAGCAGCAGGTTAACTTCCAGCAGCCAGAAGTTTTCCGCCTGCTGCGGATTGGCGCCTTTCAGGTTGCGGATGCGGCGCACGGCCTGGTCCAGTTTGCCATCCTCGGCCAGCAGCGCGCTGGTGCGCGCCAGGGCCGGGAAGTAGTAGTTGCCGCGGGTGACGCTCTGGTAGTAGCCGATGGCCCGTTCGGTGTTGCCTTCCACATCTTCCATGCGGCCCAGGTAATAATTGGCCTCGTCGGTGTGGTGGCCTTGCTCGATCAGGCGGGTCAGTTCTTCCCTGGCCAGATCCGGTTGGTCATTCTCCAGCGCCACCAGGGCGTGGGAAAGCCGCAGTCCCGGGGTGTTCGGGTACTGCTGCACCAGGCGTTTAAACTCGTCCTGTGCGGCCTGTAGCTCACCTTCGCCGATCAGCATGCGGCCATAGAGGGTGCCCATGCGCCGGTTGGTCGGGAAGCGCCGGGTGTTGGTCATCAGGTAGTCCAGCGCCTGCTGTTCGGCATTTTCCTGGTACAGCAGATCACCCTTAAGGATGATGGCGGGCTGGAAGTTGGGCTCCTCTTCCAACAGTTTGTCCAGGCGATTCAGGGCCTGGCCCGGGTCGCCGGTCACTTTCAACAGCAGAGCGATGCTGTATTCCAGTTCGGGGGAATCCGAGTGCCGTTCTGCCAGCTCCTTATATAGAAGCAGCAATTCTTTCTGCTGGTCCTCCGGCAGATTGGCCGCCATGGCTGCCAGGCTGTCGAAGTCGGCATCGCCGCCCTGGTTCATGATCTTTTCCATGTAACCCAGTGCGGCATTGAGTTCGTTGCGCTTTACCGCCTGGATGGCGGACACCCGCAGCGCCTGCAGGTTGTCGGGGTCAACCTCCAGCCAGAGGTCGGCCAGCTGCTTCTGGGCGTTGTCGCCGTTCAGGGATTGGGCGATGCGCATGGCACGCTCGATAACGCCTTTGTCCCGGGACTTTTTCGCCGCCTGCAGGTAGTTGACCAGGGTGACGTCAAAGCGGCCGCGCTGGGCGGCGATTTCCCCGGATAACAGCAGGTAAAGAACTTCCGGCTCGAAATCCGCGTATTGAATCTCCGGCTTCTGTTCAGTTTCGGTCGGCTTGGGCTCGGGCTTGGCCGTGGCTTCGGTGCCGGGGGATTCGCCGGCGCCATTCAGGCTGGCGCAACCGGCCAGGGAGAGGCCCAGCAGGCAGGTGGCCAAAAGTGGTGCGGATTTGTGCATGCAGCTTCCCGTGATTCTGTCGACTACGCATCGGAGATTGACGCCAGCCCGCAGCCGGAGGGCGCAGGACTGGCTCGCGGCCTAGGCCGGTTCCCTATAATGGCACAAGCGTCTGAGCTTGCCCAACCTGTCCGCACTTGCCGTACTCTCGGGGCTTTTGGGTGGCAGCGGGGCACGCTGACCGTTAAAATGTGGAGTAATACTTTCTGTTCGCTAAAGGCTGTTAATTCGAGAGATGGCACTGGTAACGCTGGGAATCAATCATCGCACGGCTCCGCTGGAGCTTCGCGAGCGCGTGGCGTTCACACCGGAGCACATGGCGGCTGCGTTCGCCGAGTTGCGGGCGGCGTCCGGCGCCTCGGAGGCAGCCATACTGTCGACCTGCAACCGCACCGAACTCTACCTGGCCGGCGACGACGATTGCGCCCCGGCGGTATTGCGCTGGCTGGCCGGTTTCCACGACCTGGACGTGTCCGAACTGGAACAGTCTTTTTACGTGCACCGTGACGCCGATGCGGTCCGTCACATGATGCGGGTGGCCGCGGGCCTGGATTCCATGGTGCTGGGCGAACCGCAGATTCTGGGGCAGCTCAAGGACGCCTACGCGCTGGCCCGGGAGAACGACGCCAGTGGCGCCTTCCTGTCGCGCATGTTCGAGCAGGCGTTCTCGGTTGCCAAGCGAGTGCGTACCCAAACCGCGATCGGGGAAAACCCGGTGTCGGTGGCCTACGCGGCCGTCAGCATGGCGCACCACATCTTCTCCGACATGTCCCGGAACAAGGCCCTGCTGATCGGTGCCGGCAAGACCATTGAACTGGTGGCGCGGCATCTGGCGGACGCCGGTGTCCGGGACTTCCTGGTGGCCAACCGGACCCTGGAGCGCGCCCAAACCCTGGCCAGCCGGCACGGCGGCAAGGGCATCCTGTTGTCGGAAATCCCCGAGCACTTGACCGACGTCGACATCATTATTTCCTCTACCGCCAGCCCGCTGCCCATTCTGGGCAAAGGCGCGGTGGAGCGCGCCCTGAAAAAACGCAAGCATCGACCCTACTTCATGGTCGACATTGCCGTGCCCCGGGACATCGAGCCGGAAGTGGCCTCCCTGGCTGACGTTTATCTGTACACCGTTGACGACCTGCGCCAGGTGATTGAAGAGAACATCCGGTCCCGAGAGGGCGCGGCCCGTGAGGCCGAGAACCTGGTCTCGTCCGGGGTTCAGGATTTCCTCAATCAACTCCGGGCCCTGGACGCAGTGTCTACGCTTAAGCAGTTCCGCCAACGGGCGGAGGTGCTGCGCGATGCGGAAACCGAGAAAGCCCTGCGCACCCTGCGCAATGGCGGCGATCCGGAAACCGTGTTGCGCAGTCTCGCCCGCGGATTAACCAACAAACTCCTGCATGAACCGTCGGTACAGGTTCGCAAGGCGACCACTGAGGGTCGTCCCGAGGTGACCGAATGGCTGCGTGAGTTGCACCAGCTGGATGTTCTGGAAGCAGACGAGCCGACCACCCCGGAAAAATTATGAAACCATCGATCCAATCCCGCCTCGAACAGCTCACCGACCGCTTCGAGGAGGTCAGCGCTTTGCTTAGCGACGCCTCCGTGATTGCCAACCAGACCCAGTTTCGGGACCTGTCCCGGGAGTTTGCCGAGATCGAGCCCATCGTGCAGTGCTTCGAGGCCTGGCGGGCGTCCCTGGACGACATTGAAGCGGCCAAGGAGCTCGCTAACGACAGCGACGCGGACATGCGCGAAATGGCCGCCGATGAACTGGCGGCAGCCCGGCAGAAAAGCGAGGAGCTGGACGAGGAGCTGCAGCGCCTGATGCTGCCCAAGGACCCTAACGACGGCAAAAGCGTGTTCCTCGAAATCCGCGCCGGTACCGGTGGCGACGAGGCCGCGATTTTCGCCGGCGATCTCTTCCGCATGTACGGCCGCTATGCCGAAAAACGTCGCTGGCAGGTTGAGGTGCTGAGCGAAAGTGAAGGCGAGCACGGCGGCTTCAAGGAAATCATCGCCCGGGTCGGCGGCGACGGCGTGTACGGTGCGCTCAAGTTTGAGTCCGGTGCCCACCGGGTTCAGCGCGTTCCGGAGACCGAGTCTCAGGGCCGCATCCACACCTCGGCCTGCACCGTGGCGGTGATGCCCGAGGCGGACGAGGCCGAAGCGGTGGAAATCAACAAGTCGGACCTGCGCGTCGACACCTTCCGCGCCTCCGGCGCCGGTGGTCAGCACGTCAACAAGACCGACTCCGCTATCCGGATTACCCACCTGCCTACTGGCATTGTGGTGGAATGTCAGGAAGAGCGCTCCCAGCACAAGAACCGGGCCAAGGCCCTGAGCTTTCTGGCCTCCCGGCTGCAGAACGCGGAGCTGGAACGGCAGCAGAAAACCATGGCGGAGACCCGCAAGAGCCTGGTAGGCAGCGGCGACCGTTCGGAACGCATTCGCACCTACAATTTCCCCCAGGGCCGGGTGACCGATCATCGCA
>JBPEXK010000246.1:0-3965 GCA_052031745.1 Marinobacter sp.
CTGAAGATCGGTTCGAAGAGAACCTGTTTGGCCGATGCATCTGCCATGATCAGACCTCCTCTTTACGCAGTTTTTGTAGGAATGTTGCGTAGCCGCGCTCACTCATCCAGTAGTTGACCAGGTTCTGGACACCGTTACTGGTGAGCGTGGCGCCGGACAGAGCATCGATCTTGTGCTCCTTCTCAGGGGCATTCGGACCGACACCGCCCTTGACCAGGCGGATCTTCGGCTCGGCGCGCTCGCCGTCGTACACTTCCTTACCCACCCACTGCTGCTTCCAGCGCGGGTTATCAACTTCGCCACCCAGACCCGGGGTTTCGGCGTGGGCGTAGAAACCCAGACCTTCCACGGTGTTCAGGTCCCCTTCCAGGGAGATGAAGCCGTACAGGGTGGACCAGAGGCCATAGCCGTGAATCGGCAGCACCACGCGGGTGACCTGGCCGTTCTCGCTCATGGTGTAGACCTTGGCGACGTTCGGACGACGCTTGATACCGGCCTTGTCTTCGGACGACGGGATGTTGGTTGACATCGCCGGATCAGAAGCGGCCTTGTACATGTCGTACTTCATCGGGTCCTGCACGCCCACCTCGGACGCTTCGACGTACTCGCCGGTGTCCAGGTCCACGAGGCGCACGTCGAACTGCTCGAACTGCGACTCGATCTGGTCGGCGCTGGCACCCGGCTCAAGCAGGCCGGCAGCGGACAGGATGTTGGTCTTGATGTCCAGATTCTGGTTCTGGATCTGCGCCGGACGGAGCATGACCGCGGCGGTGGAGACCACCACGGAGAACACAATACTCAGTACCAGAGCAACGATCAGCGTTCTGGAGACGGTTTCTTTTGCTTTAGCCACGAGCAAGCCTCCGTTTGATGTTGGCCTGAACCACGTAGTGGTCCATCAGCGGCGCAAACAGGTTCGCGAACAGGATGGCCAGCATGATGCCTTCCGGGAATGCAGGGTTAACCACACGGATCAGCACGGTCATCACGCCCACCAGGATACCGAAGCACCAGCGACCGGTGTCGGTCATGGCGGCGGATACCGGGTCGGTGGCCATGAACATCATGCCGAAGGCGAAACCGCCCATCACCAGGTGCCAATGGGCCGGAATGGCGAACATCGGGTTGGTGTCGGAGCCGATCACGTTGAACAGCAGCGAGGTGGCGATCATACCGATCAGCACGCCGCCGACGATGCGGAAGTTGGCGATTTTCATCAGCAGCAGGATGATGCCGCCGATCAGTACCGCCAGGGTGGAGGTCTCACCCATGGAACCCTGGATGGTGCCCATGAACGCGCTCATCCAGCCAATCTGCGCTTCCAGTGCTTCCAGGCCGCCGCTGGCTGCCCAGCTCAGGGCGGTGGCGCCACTGAAGCCGTCAACCGCGGTCCACACGGTATCACCGGAGATCTGTGCCGGGTAGGCGAAGTACAGGAAAGCACGGCCGGTCAGGGCCGGGTTCAGGAAGTTCTTGCCGGTACCGCCGAACACTTCCTTACCGATGACCACACCGAAGGTGATACCCAGGGCCACCTGCCACAGCGGGATGGTGGGCGGGCAGATCAGGGCAAAGAGGACGGAGGTAACGAAGAAGCCTTCGTTCACTTCGTGACGACGCACGGTGGCGAACAGCACTTCCCAGAAACCGCCGACGATGAACGTCACTGCGTAGATGGGAATGAAGTAGGCCATGCCGTAGACGAAGTTGTCCCACACACCGGCACCGGCGCCGGTCACCGCCAGGGCGTTGATGAACGCCGTGCGCATGCCGCCGTCGCCCACCAGGGCGTCCGGGTTGGTGGCCAGGTAGCTGTTGGCCTGGAAGCCGATGTTCCACATACCGAAGAACATGGCCGGGAAGGTGCACATCCACACCGTGATCATGATGCGCTTGAGGTCAACGCCGTCACGAACGTGGGCCGTGGTCGACGTCACCTTGCCCGGGGTGTAGAAGATGGTGTCGATGGCCTCGTACAGCGCGTACCAGCGCTCGTACTTGCCACCTTTTTCAAAGTGATGCTCGATTCCATCGAGAAACTGTCGGATAGCCATCGTATTAGCCCTCGATCTCGATTCGGGTCAGGTTCTCGCGGAGAATCGGACCGTATTCGTATTTACCCGGGCACACAAAGGTGCACAGCGCCAGATCTTCTTCATCCAGCTCCAGGGCACCGAGCTTCTGTGCCATCTCGGTGTCGCCCACGATAATGGAACGCAGCAGCTGGGTCGGCAGAATATCCAGGGGCATGATCTGCTCATACGCACCGACCGGCACCATGGCACGCTCACTGCCGTTGGTGGTGGTGGTGAAGTTGAACAGCTTGCCGCTTGTCAGTTTCGACAGGTAGATATTCAGGATGGAGAACTTGTTGGGACCCGGCGACAGCCAGCCCATGAACTCGCGTTTGGTGCCTTCTTCCAGCAGCGACACCTGGTTGGCAAAGCGGCCCAGGTAGGCGCAGGGGCCATCGCCACGGCGGCCACCGAACACGGAGCCGGAGATGGCGCGCACTTCGGTGTCGTCAGCAACTTCGCCTTCGAGCAGTTCGGGCAGGCTGGCACCCAGGCGGGTACGAACCAGGCGCGGCTTCAGCGCCTTGGGGCCACCCAGGGCAACGATGCGCTCTACCGGTACTTCACCGGTTTCGAACAGCTTGGCGATGTCGATGACGTCCTGGTAGTTGATGGACCAGACCGTCTTGCTGTTGGACACCGGATCCAGGTAATGGATGTGGGTGCCGACGTTACCGGCCGGGTGCACACCATCAAACTGGTGCACTTCGACCGCGTCGTTCTTGGGCACGGACACATTGGAGCCGGGCTTGCCCGTGACGAAAACCTTACCCTGGGTCAGCTTGGTGAGCAGGGTCAGGCCTTTCTCGAACGCTGCGCTGTTCTCGCCGATGATCACCGTCGGGTCCGCCGCCAGCGGATTGGTGTCCATCACGGAAACGAAAATGGAATGGGGCGCGGAGTCGATGGCCGGTACTTTGCTGTACGGGCGGGTTTTGAAGGCCGTCCACAGACCGGATTCCACCAGGTTGTCCACTACCTGCTGGCGTTCCAGGCCGGCAAGATCCGCGTCGCTGTAACGGGCGTAGGTTTCAGCCTCGTCGCCATCGATTTCGATAACGATCGACTGGAACACCCGACGCTCACCGCGATTGATTTCTTTCACCACGCCGGCAGCGGGTGAGGTATAACGAACGCCTTCGGTCTTCTTGTCCGTGAACAGCAGCGTACCGCGCTTGACACGGTCCCCTTCTTTCACAGCCATCGTCGGCTTCATGCCGTTGTAGTCAAAGCCGATCAGTGCCACGTGGCGTACCGGCTTGCCCTCGGTAATGGTCTGTTCAGGAGCGCCGCTGATGGGAAGATCCAGGCCTTTTTTGATCTTGATCATTAGCCTCATCCAATCATCAGAAACTTTTCTATGGATTTGTAACGTCCGGCCCCGCGGCCCAGGTTTCCTCTCCGGTTTGCACCGGGTGGTTGCCCCAAAGTGGCGAAAGCGGGTGGCGCCATGCGCGGCCCGTCCTTCGACGCAGGAAAAGATGAGAATCTGGGTGCCAGACGTACCCAAAATCGCGCCAATTATAAGGATTAAGGATTTCTATTTCCACCAGAAACCCGAATGGGTTTGTGCCGGAACGTAATCTCTGCGGGCCTTTTTTCCGGCGGAATTCGGGCAAACAAAAACCCCGGAAGCTCTCGCAACCGGGGTTTTTGACGACGTTACTGACCAACTTGGGTCAGAAGCGATCAGTCCCGAGCACGTTTCGGGAAGATCGGGTAGGTAACGCCGGCCATCTGGTTCACCACGCGCACAACCTGGGCGCTGTAACCAAACTCGTTGTCGTACCACACGTACAGGATCAGGCGCTTGCCACCGGCGATGGTGGCCTGGGCGTCAACCACACCGGCGTGGCGGGAGCCGACAAAGTCGGTGGAAACCACTTCCGG
>JBPEXK010000247.1:0-7015 GCA_052031745.1 Marinobacter sp.
GTGGTGATGATCCGCTCCGGTTTGAAGTCCTGTACCTGGTCCGCCACCACCGCCTCCAGGCTCTGGTGTTTGTTGTTCGGATGGTAACGCTGGTAGTGCACCTGCCAGCCGTCCTGCTCCAACTGTTGGGCGAAGTGGCGCATGGCGCTGAACAGCAGGACCAGTTTCTTCTTGTGATGGTTGGTGTAGCTGGCTTCGTCGTGGACTTCCGCCATCACAATCCGGTCGCGCTTCTGGTCGGCGTCGTCCAGTGCGCTGATGTCCGTTGTCAGCTGGTCGCCGAGGATGAGAATCAGGTTGGCCATGGTGCGGTGCTCCGGAGGGCTTCGGTCAAAAGAACAGTACTACCGTTACGCACTCCGGGCAGGGCTGGACCAGCGACCTGAGCCCCGCAAGGGGCTCAGGTCGTTTCATCACAAGTGAGGCTCAGGCCAATTCGGCCACCCGGAATTCGTTCGCCAGATCCTGAAGTTGGCGGGCAAGCTTGGCTTGCTCCTCGGTCACCTGGGAGATTTCCTGGGAACCGGACAGGGTCAGGATTGCGGACTCGCTGACGGTTTCCATGCTGCTCGCCAACTCCTGGGTCACCGCCACCTGTTCCTCGGCTGCGGTGGCAATCTGTTCGGCCATGTCAGAGATGCTGTTCACCTCGGTAAAGATATCGGCGAAGGTCTGCTCCAGCTCGGCGGCCTGGCGGGTGGTGGCCGTGGCCATCTCATGGCTCTCGGTGATGGAGGCGCTGGCCCGTTCGGTGATGTCCCGGAAGCCGTTGATGATGTCCTCAATTTGCGTGGTCGATTGATGGGTTTGTCGCGCCAGCGCCCGGACCTCATCCGCCACCACCGCGAACCCGCGGCCATGCTCCCCGGCACGCGCGGCCTCAATGGCCGCGTTCAGGGCCAGGAGGTTGGTTTGGTCGGCGACCTTACGAATCACTTCGACCACGTCACTGATGCTGGTGCTGCGCTGCTCCAGCTCACTGATGACCTGATTTACCTCCTTCACCGACCCTTCGAGGGAGCGGATGTTGCTCAGGTTGCGTTCCAGCACCTGCTCACCACTGTGGCTCTTGGCCATGGCGCTCTTGGCGGCGTCGGCAACCCTGACGGTGTTGCGGGAGATTTCCTCCGAGGTGGCGGACATCTCTTCCGTGGCGGCGGCCGCCTGTTCGATCTGCTGCTGCTGGCTGCGCGCGTGGGTCGCGTTCTGTCCGGCGGTGGAGTTGGTCTGCTCGGTGGCGGTGGCCAACTGAATGCTGGACTTGTCGATGTGCAGCAGGGCGGCGCCGAACCGTCGGAAGAGATCGTTCACCGCCGAGCTGATGGTGCCGACCTCGTCTCGACTGGACACCTGGATGGCCTGAGTCAGATCCTTGTTGTGGGTGGCGTGCTGGACTCCGCGCAGCAGGTGACCGACCTGGGTGTTGATGGCCCGGGTAATGAGCACCACTGTGAGCACCACGATCAGGATGGCGCCGCCGGCGATACTGGCGGCAGCGATCAACTGGCCGCGGGCCTGCACCACGCCATGCTCTTCCAGGGCGATGACCTGGGTCAGGGTGTCGTGGCGCACCTGGTTCAACTCGCCGATGCGTCGGGTGGCGGTGGCGAACCAGTCACTGGCTTGGAGCGCGAGTAAGCCCTCGGCGCCGCTGAACAGGGTGGCCCGTTGTCCATCCATGGAACGTGCTGCCTCGCTAGTGGCCAGGCCTTTAAGCGGTTCCCAGAGTGGGTCCGCGGAGTCAAGCATGGCCATCGCCTCGCCCAGGTACGCCTGCTGCTGCCCGCCCAGTCCAGCGATCTTGCGCAGGGTGTTCAGGTCGTACTGGCGACTGCGAATCAGCGACGCGCCAACCGCCCGCTCGCGCCCGGCCCGCTCAGCCATTTCGGCGAGGCCATAGTAAGTATTGAGGTAGCGGGAGACCTCCGGTGTGGTGGCCAACTGGATGAGTAGGGGAATTCGATCGATCAGGCCCATGATGGTCTGAGTGTAAAAGCTGGCTGATTCGCTTGCCGTGATGGCTCGTCGGTCGATCCCGTTGCGCCGGACCGGCAGTAGATCCAGCCGGCTCTCAACAAACTCCAGCGATTGGGTGATGGCGGTATTGAAGCTGGTGCGCGTCATCAGATCCGCGATCCCCGCCCGGTAAGCGCTTACCTGGGCACTGGTCTCCTGGCGCTGGCGTTTCAGCGCTGCCTGGGCCTGACGAGCGGCGTCCGTGTTCGGCGGGCTGGCCAAAAACACCGCGGACCGGCCCCTCTCGCGCTGCAGGGCCTCGGTGAGTGGGTCGCCGATTTCTGCCAGTTCGGCCAGCAGCCGGAGCTGGTTCATGTTGTCGAGTTCAGTGAAGCCTTTGGAAATCTGCAGCAGCGCAAAATAGAGAATGACCAGCAGCGCTGGTGCGGTCAGGGTGAATAGCTTGGTGCGAATCGAGATGTTCCTGAAGAGTTTCATGCCAGTTCCTTTAGCAATGGGAAGCGGCTATGAGCATAGGAAGGTAACGCAAAAAATTCTATTTAGATGAGAATCTGAAATAGTGTTTTTTGTAAGTGTATATTGCGTTGGGTTGGCGTTAGCCGCCGGTCATGTTCATGAATCGCAGGATCTGCACGTCGCCCTCGCTGGAGAAATGGTGGCGTTCAGGCTTCAGGTCCATTGCCTTGATGATGGTTTCCCGCAGCTTGGTGTCGTCTTCCGGGTGGCTGCGCAGCACGTGGCGCAGGTCCATGGAATGCTCGTTACCCAGGCACAGCAGCAGGCGCCCCTCGACCGTGACCCGCACCCGATTGCAGGTAGAGCAGAAGTTATGGGAGTGGGGGGAAATGAAGCCCACCTTGGTGCCGCTGTCCGGCATGCGGTAATAGCGGGCCGGGCCGCCGGAATCCTCGGCGGTGGGCAGCAGCTCGTGGTGCTGGCGGATGATGCTGCGCACTTCATCGCTGGTGCACAGGGCTTCGCCGCGATCGTGCTCGGAAATCTCGCCCAGGGGCATTTCTTCGATGAAGGTGATGTCGATGTTTTTGCGGCGGGCAAAGTCGATCAGCGCCGGAACTTCCTCGTCGTTGCCGCCTTTCATTACCACGGTGTTCAGTTTGATACCCTCGAAGCCTGCCTCCTTGGCGGCGTCTATGCCGTCCAGCACCTGGTTCAGGCGCCCGGTGCGGGTGATGCGGTGGAATTTGTTGGCGTCCAGGGAATCGAGGCTGATGTTCAGTCGTTTCAGCCCGGCCTTGCGCAGCGGCTCGGCCATGGTAGGGAGCTGACTGCCATTGGTGGTCATGGCGAAGTCGCGCAAGCCGAGCCGGCCGATGTCTTTGACCAGCTCCAGGATGCCCTTGCGCACCAGGGGCTCACCGCCGGTCAGGCGGATTTTTTCAGTACCGAGGCTGACAAAGGTGCGAGCCACCCGGGCCAGTTCTTCCAGGGAAAGGATCTGCTGGCGCGGCAGAAATGTCATCTCCTCCGCCATGCAGTACACACAGCGGAAGTCACAGCGGTCGGTTACAGACAGGCGCACGTAGTTGACGGTGCGGCCAAATCGATCTGTCAGCTTGTTCCGGGTCATTAGCGTTGGATCCTGCCGGCGTCGGCATTGTTGCGATAATGATAATACGAGTATCGCAGATAAAACAGGTCAATCCGATCCCCCTGTAATTCGCAGAAAAATCGAGGCCTTGGCGACGGCGCTCAAACCCGGTAAGCAGAATGCCGCTCTGGCATGACCTCTGGTCAGACTGTTGGCGCACCGTAAAGATCGCCACACATGGCCGTCGCGGCTAAACCGGTTTCCGGGTTTTGGCGTATAACCGCACGTTGATGACCGGCAATACTGGAGTTTCTAATGCACATTACCCGATACACAGACTATTCACTGCGCGTTTTGATTTATCTGGCGGTGCAAGGTGATCGGCTGGCCACGATCCAGGAAATTGCTGACAGCTACGACATTTCCAAGAATCACCTGATGAAGGTGGTGCATCAGCTCAACAAGAAAGGCTACATCGAAACCATTCGGGGCAAGCGCGGCGGTATGCGGCTGCTAATGGCGCCGACCGCGATCAGCGTCGGTGTTCTGGTGCGCGAAACCGAGCAGGACCTCAACGTGGTGGAGTGCTTCTCATCAAAAAACGCCTGCCGGATTTCGCCGGTGTGTGGCCTGAAAGCCATGTTCGGCGAAGCCCTGGAGGCGTTCCTTGGGGTTTTGGATAAGTACACGCTGGCCGATGTGATCCAGGATCAGCATCGTCCGCAATTGCTCAGGCTGCTGCAAATGACCGACGTCGACTCGACGCGCCCGGCCGGTTCGGCGCGCGAAGCGAGGAACGACAGTAACCGGTCGGCCGAGCGACAGGGCGTGGCCTCGGTCAGCTGACCGGGCCGACGCCAGTCGGTCATCATCCTTTCGTGCGTTTACCTGCCTCAGCTGGTTTCTTTCTTCCTGGACGTCGTCCGGCGTGATGCCTTCGGCTTAGCCTTAGGCGTCGGTGGCATCACCAGCGCTTCCAACTCATCCAGCGCCTCACCGGTGTAAACCGCCAGTTTCTGCATGCTTGGCAGGGTGTCGCGACAGCCGGTGTAGCCGAAGTTCAGGGAGCCGTCGTAGCTCAGGCAGGTAATGTTCAGGGCCCCGCCGTGGGCAATCAGCGACACCGGGTACATGGCTTCCAACTTGGCGCCTTCGTAGTACAGGGTGCGCTGCGGCCCCGGCACGTTCGAGATGGTGACGTTGAACACCGGGCGCATGCGACCGCCCAGGCCGGACATCAGCTGCAGAATGTAAGGCGACATCAGCAGCATGGTGTACTGGGTCAGCGCGCTCTTCGGCAGTTTCTGCAAATGTTCTTTGGCGCGCCGTGTGGACGCCTTGATTTCCTGCAACCGGTTCAGCGGATCGGCCTCGTTGGTCGCCAGCGACGCGATCATGAAGCTGATCTGGGTGCCGGTGCCCTGGTCATCCGCCGGGCGGATGTTGACCGGAATTCCGGCGGTCATCGCGGTTTCCGGCAAATCGTCCTGCTCCAGCAGGAATCGACGCAGGGCGGTGCCGCACAGGTAGAGCACGATGTCGTTCAGGGAACCGTTGGTGGCGCCGGCCAGGGCTTTGATGCGGTCGAGCTGGTAGTGCTGGGTAGCGAAGCGGCGCTGCCCAGTGACCCGATGGTTGATCTTGGACACCGGCCCCATGAACGGCGCGGCCAGCCCATCTTCCGGATGGCGCACCGAATGCAGCAGGCGATTGCCGGCTTGCCACAGTCGCGGCGCCATGTCGGCCTGAAGTTTCAGGGCATCTTTGGCCTGGGCGATGGCGGCGGGGATGCTGGCCTCGGCATCAGTCTTGCTGCCGCGCCGGCGTTCCGGTTGCACGGACCAGGGTGGCAACATGTTGCGCTTGTCCGGGTCGGTGGTCAGTACCCGCTGCAGCAGGCGGACACCGCTGATGCCGTCGATCATCGAGTGGTGCATCTTGGTGTACAGCGCGAAGCGGTTGTTCTCCAGACCCTCGATCACGTGGCATTCCCACAGTGGCCGGGCAAAGTCGAGGGGATTGGAATGCAGGCGCGACACCAGCACACCCAGCTCCCGTTCACCGCCGGGGCGCGGCAGCGCCGAGTGACGAACGTGGTAATCCAGATCAATGGATTTGTCGATCTTCCAGCCTGGTGCCACCAGGCGCCCCAGTAGACCGGACCAAGCCAGTTTGTAGCACCAGGGCGGGGCCACATCACCGGTTTCCTTCATGCGGGTGACCAGGTCACGAAGGAAGGTTTCGGGAGCGCCATCTGGCAGCGAGAAAATTTGCAGGTTCCCGACGTGCATCGGGGTGTCCTCAGACTCAACGGCCAGCCAGGAGGCATCCAATGTTCCCAGGCGTTTCATTCCTTGTTGTTCTCCACGTGTTTAAAATTTTACTTGCTAGGTGCAAGTATACTGGCAACAGATTATGTTCACGATGCTACCAAGGGTAAAGTTCCGTTTTTTGCGACTTTTCTCCTTCGACTTCTGTTGAGTGTCCAGTTCGGCGGTAAGTGGCTATGCTCAAAAATAGACCCTTAACCGCTGGCTGGAGCCCCCTCGATGCAGTTTCTCAATGGCATAACGCTGTTGCTGGTGTACCAGTTGGTCGGTGAAATTACGGTGCGGCTGGCGGGGCTGCCCATACCCGGACCGGTGCTCGGCATGGTGATGCTGTTCGTGACCCTGTGGATTCGGGGCCGGGCTCCGGACTCCGTGGAGCAGGCGTCGTCGGCGCTGCTGTCCCATCTGTCGCTGCTGTTTGTGCCGGCGGGGGTCGGCATGATGGCGCACTTCAACCGCATCGCGGACGAGTGGCTTCCCATTGTGTTGGCGTTGCTGTTGAGCACGGTGATCACCATGATCGCGACGGCACTGATCATGACGGTGACCACGCGCTGGCTGGTTCGGCCAACCGGCCGTGGGAGCAAGCAATGAGGGAACCGGGCCTGCAGGACATCTGGGTATACCTCTCTGCTTCACCGTTGCTGGGTCTGACCATCACTCTGGTGGCCTATGGCCTCGCTTACCGCCTGTACCTGCGCAGCAACTCCAACCCGCTCGCCAATCCGGTGGTTACCTCGGTCGCCATGCTGATTGCCCTGCTGCTGGTGACCAACACCTCCTACGATGACTATTTCGAAGGTGGGCAGTTTGTCCACTTCCTGCTGGGGCCGGCCACGGTGGCGCTGGCGGTGCCCCTGTACCAGCAGTTCTCCCGACTGCGCCAGCTCTGGTTGCCGGTGACCATCTCCCTGATCTGCGGAGTGGTGATCGCCGCCGGCAGCTCCATCGGACTGGCCTGGTTGCTCGGAGGCTCGACCGAAACCCAGCTGTCGCTGGCGCCAAAATCCGCCACTGCTCCAGTCGCCATGGGCATCTCGGAGAAGATCGGCGGCCTGCCGTCGCTCACCGCGGTGCTGACCGTGGCCACCGGCATCACCGGCGCGGTCCTGGGCACCAAGCTGTTCGAATGGTTCCGGGTGAAAGACGATGCTGCCCG
>JBPEXK010000248.1:0-1968 GCA_052031745.1 Marinobacter sp.
GGGTTTCATGGAAATTAATCCCATTGTGACGAAGATTAAAGAGCTTCGTGAGCGCACTGAAGCGCTCAGGGGGTATCTTTGACTACGATCAGCGGAGTGAACGACTGGTCGAAGTAGAGCGCGAGCTGGAGTTGCCGACGGTTTGGGACGATCCCGAACGGGCGCAGGCGCTGGGTAAAGAGCGTTCCGATCTTGAGTTGATCGTGAAAACCATCGACAACCTCACCAGTGGCCTGGCCGACGCCGAGAGCCTGCTGGAGCTGGCGGCCGAGGAAGAAGACGAAGCCACCGTCGGTGAGATCGAGGCGGATCTGGAAGGGCTCGACAAGGAGCTTGAGAAGCTGGAGTTCCGTCGGATGTTCTCCGGCGAGATGGACGCCAACAACGCCTACCTGGATATCCAGGCCGGGTCCGGCGGCACCGAGGCCCAGGATTGGGGCAACATGCTGCTGCGCATGTACCTGCGCTGGGCTGAGCGTCGCGGTTTCAAGGCCGAGATCGTCGAGCTGCAGGAAGGTGATGTGGCGGGCATCAAGAGTGCCACCATCCACATCCAGGGCGACTACGCCTACGGCTGGCTGCGCACCGAGACCGGCGTTCATCGGCTGGTTCGGAAATCGCCGTTCGACTCCGGCAATCGTCGTCACACCTCGTTCTCTTCGGTGTTTGTGTCGCCGGAAGTGGACGACAGCTTTGAGGTTGAGATCAACCCGGCCGACCTGCGCGTGGATGTCTACCGCGCCTCCGGTGCCGGTGGTCAGCACGTAAACCGGACCGAGTCGGCAGTGCGTCTGACCCACAATCCGACCGGCATCGTGGTGGCCTGTCAGGCTGGCCGAAGCCAGCACCAGAACAAAGACCAGGCCATGAAGCAGTTGAAGGCCAAGCTGTTCGAGCGCGAGATGCAGGAGCGTAACGCCGAGAAGCAGAAGGCGGAAGACGCCAAGGCCGACATCGGCTGGGGCAGCCAGATCCGTTCCTACGTCCTCGATGACAGCCGGATCAAGGACCTGCGCACCAAGGTCGAAACCAGCAATACCCAGTCAGTGCTCGATGGTGATATCGACAAATTCATCGAAGCCAGTCTGAAAATGGCGCTGTAGACCTGCAGCGCCGAGCCCAACCGACATTCCCGATTTTAGTGAGCCAACATGACTGAACACACCCAGAACGCACCGCACGAGGACAACAAGCTGATTGCCGAGCGTCGCGCCAAGCTGTCGGAGCTGCGTGAGCAGGGCAATGCCTTCCCCAACGATTTCCGTCGGGACGCCACCGCCGCCGAGCTGCAGGCGAAATACGGCGATAAGAGCAAGGAAGAGCTGGAGTCCATGGGCATCAAGGTGGCCATTGCCGGCCGGATGATGCTGGACCGGAAGGCGTTCAAGGTGGTTCAGGATGCTTCTGGTCGCATCCAGATCTACGCTTCCAAGGATGTCCAGAAGGACACCAAGCACTGGGACCTGGGCGACATCATCGGGGTGCGCGGAACCCTGTCCAAGTCGGGTAAGGGCGATTTGTACGTCACCATGGACGAGTACGTACTGCTCACCAAGTCGCTGCGGCCGCTGCCGGAGAAGCACAAGGGCCTGACCGACACCGAGGCCCGCTACCGGCACCGGTACGTGGACTTGATGGTGAACGAAGAAAGCCGTCGGGTGTTCCACGCCCGCTCCAAGATCATCAGCGCCATGCGCCAGTACTTCACCGACCGGGATTTCATGGAAGTGGAAACGCCGATGCTGCAGGTGATTCCCGGTGGCGCCACCGCGCGTCCGTTCGTGACCCATCACAACGCCCTGGGCATCGACATGTACCTGCGCATCGCGCCGGAGCTGTTCCTTAAGCGCCTGGTGGTGGGTGGTTTCGAGCGGGTGTTCGAGATCAACCGCAACTTCCGGAACGAGGGCCTGTCGACCCGTCACAATCCGGAATTCACCATGGTCGAGTTCTACCAGGCCTACGCTG
>JBPEXK010000249.1:0-1451 GCA_052031745.1 Marinobacter sp.
TACGCCGACCGCTTCGCCATCCTCGACCGCGGCCGCCGGGTGGCCGAAGGCGAGATCGCCGAGCTCTCGGACGAACTCATCAAACAGCACCTGACCGTATGACCGCCTACCAGCCCATACCCAACGCCGATTCCGGCCACCGCTTCGACACCGAACGCCGCTGGGCCGCCGCCCTGGCCCTCGGCTTCGAAGCTCGGAACGAAGGCGCGGCCGAGCCCATCACCCGCCTGGTGCGCCGACGCCACGTCGGGCCCTTGCGGGTGCAGCGGCCGTTCTACCCGGAAGGCAAAACCGGTTGCTGCCACGTGTACCTGCTGCACCCGCCGGGCGGCCTGGTCAGTGGCGACGAACTGCGCATCGAGGCCGAAGTGGGCGAGGGCAGCCACGCCCTGCTGACCACCCCGGCTGCAGCCAAGCTCTACAAAGCCGACAGCCACGGCGTCGCCTGGGGCCAGCACACTCGCTTACAGGTGGCCCAAGACGCCACCCTGGAATACCTGCCCCAGGAAACCATTGCCTTCGACGGCTCCCGCGGCGAACAGACCACCACCGTGGAACTGGCCACCGGCGCCAAAACCCTGGGCTGGGAAGTCCTCGCCCTGGGCCGGCCGGCCAGCGATCTGCCGTTCGCCACCGGCGCCCTGGAACAGCGTTTTCACCTAAGCCTGGACGGCAAACCCTTGTGGATCGAACGCCAGTTGCTCGATCCCAAACACCCGAGATTCACCGGTGCCTGGGGCCAGGGCGGCGCCACCGTACAGGCCACGTTGTGGGCGGTCGGCCTGGACGACGAAGCCGCTGCCATCGAAGCGCTCCGGGAAGAGCTGCCCGACCACAACCGCTGGGCCGTCACCCGACGCCAGGGCGTGTTGTTACTGCGCTACCTGGGCGCCGATAGAAACGAAGCCTGGGCCCTGTGCGAACAGGCCTGGCACCTGCTCCGGCCCAGGCTCGTTGGCCTGCCGGCGCACACCCCAAGAATCTGGCTCACCTGAAGCCCTGACGATCAACAGATAACAACGGACAACAACGGAGCCCCCATGGAGCTGACTCCCAGAGACAAAGACAAACTGCTGCTGTTCACCGCCGCCTTGCTGGCCGAACGCCGCAAAGCCAAGGGCCTGAAACTCAACTACCCGGAAGCCGTCGCCCTGATCAGCGCCGAAATCATGGAAGGCGCCCGCGAAGGCCGCTCGGTGGCCGAACTCATGAGCGCCGGCACCGAAATCCTGACCCGGGAAGACGTCATGGACGGCGTGGCCGACATGGTCCACGAAGTCCAGGTGGAAGCGACTTTTCCCGACGGTACCAAACTCGTCACCGTCCACAACCCAATCGTCTGAGGACCGCGCCATGATCCCCGGTGAATACCAACTCAAAGACGGCGACATCGAACTCTGCGCCGGCCGCGAACGCATCGACCTGGACGTCTCCAACACCGGCGACCGCCC
>JBPEXK010000250.1:0-1586 GCA_052031745.1 Marinobacter sp.
AGACCTGCTCGACAAGATCAACGAGAAAGGCGATTACAACGACGAAATCGCTGCCGGCCTCAAAGCTGCACTTGAGAAATTCAAGACCACTCAGAGCTGGTAAGAATGGGGGCCTGCGGCACAAGTGTCGCGGGCCGCTTTCGTAGCAACGAGTGTCTAACTTGAGAAGGCAGTGAGTTATGGCCGTCGGCAAAGAAATACGTAACCAGATTTCCAGCATCAAGAGCACGCAGAAGATCACTAGCGCCATGGAAATGGTTGCGGCGAGCAAGATGCGTAAGGCTCAGGAGCGCATGCAGGCGACTCGCCCGTATGCCGACAAGATGCGTCAGATGATCGGGCACATTGCCAAGGCGAATGCTCAGTACAAGCACCCGTTCATGGTCGAGCGCGAAGTGAAGCGTGTTGGCTATATCGTGGTGTCGACTGATCGTGGTCTCTGCGGTGGTCTGAACATCAACCTGTTCAAAACGCTTGTCCGTGAAATGAAAGCGTGGAAGGAAAAAGGGGTGGAAACCGATCTGTGCGCCATCGGGCAGAAAGGGGCTTCTTTTTTCCGGAGCTACGGCGGCAACGTCGTTGCGGCGTTGACCCATCTGGGGGACAACCCGAGCTCTGAAAAACTCATCGGCAACGTCAAGGTTATGCTGGATGCGTTCTCGGAAGGCAAGATCGATCGCCTGTATGTGGTCGGCAACGAGTTCGTGAACACCATGACCCAGAGCCCGAAGGTGGAGCAGCTTCTGCCCCTGCCGGAAGGTGAGGACGAAGAAGAGATCAAGAACCAGTGGGATTATCTCTACGAGCCCGATGCCAGGCAGATCCTCGATGGCCTTCTGCCACGTTTTATTGAATCCCAGGTATACCAGGGTGTGGTAGAGAATCTGGCATGTGAACAGGCAGCCCGGATGATCGCCATGAAGAGCGCAACTGACAACGCCGGTGGCATCATCGACGAGCTTCAGCTGGCTTACAACAAGGCGCGTCAGGCAGCCATCACCCAAGAGATTTCGGAGATTGTGAGCGGCGCGGCTTCGGTCTAAAGCGCCCCGCAGTCCAACTGGTTTTATTGACTACTTAAGATAACGAGGAACCGAGCATGAGTAGCGGACAAATCGTTCAGATCATTGGCGCGGTTATCGACGTGGAATTCCCACGTGACTCCGTACCCAACGTATATGACGCACTGCTGCTTGAAGGTGGCGAAACAACTCTGGAAGTCCAGCAGCAGCTGGGTGACGGCATTGTTCGTACCATCGCAATGGGCAGCACCGAAGGCCTCAAGCGTGGCCTGAAAGCAGAAAACACTGGCAAGGCCATCTCGGTACCGGTTGGTACCCAGACCCTGGGCCGGATCATGGATGTACTGGGTCGTCCGATCGACGAAGCCGGTGACATCGGTGAAGAAGAGCGCTGGGCTATCCACCGCAAGGCTCCGGGTTACGCCGATCAGGCGGCCTCCGCGGACCTGCTGGAAACCGGCATCAAGGTTATCGACCTGATCTGCCCGTTCGCCAAGGGTGGTAAGGTTGGCCTGTTCGGCGGCGCCGGCGTGGGCAAGACCGTAAACATGATGGAACTGATCA
>JBPEXK010000024.1:0-15030 GCA_052031745.1 Marinobacter sp.
CTTGGGCGATCAGACCGAGGCGACTTTCCCGGCGTGCACGTTGTGCAGGTGCTCGATCAGGAAGTCCTCCATTTCGAACCGGGTTTCCAGGGTTTCACCCAATCTGGACAGCTCACCGTACAGCGCCTTCAGATCTTCCTCAGACAGCGCCCGGCCATCCAATTTATCATTGAAGTTCAGCGCCACCTCGGTGGTCTGCTCGATGCGGGGGTAAACCTTGGCCGCCAACTCCAGGCCGCCATCATTGAATTCCCGGGCTTCGCGCACCAGTTGCTCGTAAATTTCAAAGTGCCCGGTGGAGACATAATCCACCAACACCTCGCACAGGCGCACAAACTTTTCCTGAAGGGCTTCGGTCTGGGAGAAATCGTTCTCTCCGGACAAGTCGCAATAGTGAACCAACAATTCCTGACGTTCTTTCAGCCAGCGGTCTATCAATTCGCTGACTCCGCCCCAACGCTCCCTGGCATTTCGGCAATTTTCCAACATGACGCCTGCTCTCCGTTTGGTATTCCGGATCTTCTGTCTCGGTCTGGATGTCTGGTCAGGTAATTTCAACTTACCCTATGGCTTAGGTCTGCCGCAACCGTTTCAGCCAGCAATGCCATCCCGTGGTTTGGCACCCCGGAACAACAGCATCAGGCCGGTGACCACCAGCAGGCTGAAGAACACCGCGGTCCAGCCGGGGATGCTGAGCCCGAGGAAACGCCAGACCACCTCGGCACAGTCGCCGGTACCTTTAAGGGCCGTGGTCAGCACCTCGAAAAACGGCAACACCTCCAGCATGTAGTCCACCGAGGGACCACAGGCCGGCACCTGATCGGCAGGCAGACTCTGCAGCCAAAGCTGTCGACCGGCGACCGCCAAGCCAGTGCCCGCGGTCACCGCCAGCAACAGGCCGTAGATACGAACGCCCAGGCTGGAAGGACCATGAATGACTGCCAACAGACTGACCAGACCCGCGCCCATGAAGCCGAACCGCTGCAGCCAGCACAGTGGGCAAGGCTCCAGCCCCATCACCAGCTCCATATAGAAGGCGACGCCCAGCAACCCGGCGCACACCACGAAAATCAGTCCGAATACCTGCCTGCTTGTCAAAACTCTACCTCGGCTAACAAATTGAACCTGCATCCACGCACCGGGCCTGCTATTCTCGGACCCACTGGTGGCGCCATTGCTAATCGGCCACTTAACCCTAAACACCGACCAACTTCAAGCTTATGACACTCCAGCCAAAATCCGTTTTGTTGATGATGTTGTTGCTGACCTCAATGGTGGCCATGCCGGCGGCCGCGGAAGAGCCCGAATCCGAAGAGGCAGCGGAAGAGGAAGAGCGCATCACCGCGTACATCGCCATGGAGCCGCCGTTTGTGACCCACATCGGTCAGCCCGGCGCCAAGGTGACGTATCTGAAGGCGTCGGTCAGCCTGCGGGTGGCCAGCCCCGGGGCCGAAGCCGCGCTGGTTGCCCACATGCCGAGGTTGCGCCACGAGCTGGTGATGCTGTTCGGCGAGCAGACCGATGCCGAGCAGTTGACCGCCCTGGAGGGTCAGGAAGCGCTGCGCGAGGCGGCCACAACCCGAATCAATGAGGTACTGGAAGAGCAGAAAACCGGCGAGAGTATCACCGGCGTGCTGTTCACGGAGTTTGTGGTACAGAAGTGATGAACCGGCGGGTTCAGGCGATGCGGGAGAAGAAGTCGTCTTCCTGCCGGGCCCGTTCGTTCTGGGCCGCCTGGTCGGCGTCGTCCCACCCGGCTTCCCAAGCGGCAATCACCACCTCGCCGCGATAGGGGCAGCGGGTCTTGTCCATGCCCATGGACGCCGCCATGTAACCCTGACGGTAAGCCTTGTTGAGCGCTTCAACTTCCCACCCGAGCTTCATGTCACGTGCCATGACCACTTCCCCTGTTGTCTTTGAGTTTACAAAAACTAACAGTCGGCCCTGACCCTGACAAACCTTTTCTCCGGATTCTGTGCGTCAGGTCCGCCCCGGTCGGGCGAACCTATGCTTAGGCCTGCAGGTACTCGTCCAGGAAGGTGCCGAAGTCCGGCTGGTCCGCCGCCTCCATGGCCGCCTGGTCCGCCAGTGAGTCGCGGGTCATGGCCTCGAACGACGCCAGCACCTCGGCCGGCAGCCCCTCTTGACGCAGGGTTTCCTGGTGCCGGCGGGACTGCGCCATCACCCACTCCCTGTGCCCAAGCCCGGATTCCTTCATGGCCTCGACCACCTGCGCCGAGGGCACCGACCAGGCGCCGTCACGGGGCAGCTTGCGTCGCTGGGCGGCCAGGGCGTTGCGGTAGGTCTCACCTTCGGTCCAGCTGTCGAGCAGCTCGGCCAACGGCTGCAGCTGGTCAAACAGGGCCTCGGCGGCATCCACCACCGGCACCCGGGTACCACCCTGGCACAGTTTCAGGCCGGCGCTGCGACCCTGGGCCACCACGTCCTTGTAATTGTCGTCCAGCCGTTCGCACTCGTCGTCACCGATGCGGGCGCTGTCGGTTAACAGGCAGTCCAGCAGGAACAGGTCCATGAAGTCGATCTGGGCCGCGTTGACCCCTTCCGGCGAGAACGGATCCAGGTCCAGGCAGCGCACCTCGATGTACTCGACGCCGCGGGCCTCCAGGGCCTGAATTGGTTTTTCGCCGCGCTCGGTAGTTCGCTTCGGGCGCACCGCGCTGTAGTACTCGTTTTCGATCTGCAGCACGCTGGTGTTGATCTGGATGTACTGGCCATCGCGACGGACGCCGATTTCCTCGTACGCCGGCCAGGGCGTGTGGATGGCCCGGTCCAGGGTTCGGGTGTAGGTGCCCAGCTCGTTGAAGCAGATATTCAGGGACGACTGGGCGTTATTGTGGTAGCCCAGATCGCCCATGCGCAGGGAAGTGGCGTCCTGGCCAAACCAGGTGCGGTCGTCGAACCGGCTGAGCTGGTGGCTGGTGTCCGCGACAAAGCTGGCATCCAGCGCCGGCGAAGCACCGAACAGCAGCATCAGCAGCCAGCTCCGGCGCCGGAAATTGCGAATCAGCCAGAAGTACTGGTCTGATTTGAAATCCCTGAGACTGTCCTGATTGCCCAGGGCCTCCTGCCACAGCTGCCAGAAACTGTCTGGCAGCGACAGGTTGTAGTGGGCCCCGGCGATGCTCTGCATCATCCGGCCATAGCGCACCGCCAGCCCCTGGCGATAAACGTGCTTAAGCCGGCCAATGTTGGAGCTGCCGTACTCAGCGATAGGGATGCTGGCGTCACCATCGAGCTCGCAGGGCATGCTGGCGGCCCAGAACACCTCGTCGCCCAGATTCTGCTGCACGTACTTGTGAATGTTGCGCAACGATTGCAGCAGTTCATCGGTACTCGTACACACCGGCGTGATCAGTTCCAGCAAGGCTTCCGAGTAGTCGGTAGTGATGCGCGGGTGGGTCAGGGCCGAGCCCAGGGCCTTGGGGTGCGGGGTCTGGGCGATGAACCCGTTGCGGTCAACGCGCAGGCCCTCTTTCTCAACACCTTTCAGGAAACCCTGCCAGTTGCCGGCGGCAAACTGACGAAAAATGGAATGGCGGGATTCAGCCATGGTGAACTCCTGCTGCGACCGGCGCCGTCTCGTGAACCGCACCGGTCGGTGAAAAGATGAACAACCGTGTTTCGGCTATCCCTTGCGCGCGGAAGCCAGCGCCTGCGCCAGTGCACCCGCCATGGCGCCCTGCTGCGGTTTCTGGCCGCCACCCTGGCGAGCGTTGCGACCGCCCGATTTGTGCTCGGTGCGGGCGCGCCCTCCGCCTGAGGATTTGCCGTCGTTCTTCTCGCCCGGCTGGTCGTCCATGCGCATGGACAGCGCGATGCGCTTGCGGGGAATGTCCACGTCCATCACCTTCACCTTGACGATATCCCCGGCCTTGACCACTTCCCGCGGGTCCTTCACGAAAGTATGGGACAGCGCGGAAATGTGCACCAGTCCGTCCTGGTGCACACCGATGTCCACGAACGCGCCGAAATTGGTGACGTTGGTTACCGAGCCTTCGAGCACCATGCCCGGCTCCAGGTCGCTCAGGGTTTCCACGCCTTCTTCGAAGCTGGCGAAGCGGAATTCCGGACGCGGATCGCGGCCCGGTTTCTCCAATTCGGCGATGATGTCCTTGATGGTGGGCACACCGAATTGTTCTGTTACGTAATCCTGGGGATTCAGACCACGCAGGAACGAGGAATCGCCGACGATGTCCTCCACCTTGCGGTTGTTCTTGGCGGCGATGGCTTCCACCACGCCGTAGGCTTCCGGGTGCACCGACGAGCGGTCCAGCGGGTTGTCGCCGCCGGCGATACGCAAGAAGCCCGCGGCCTGCTCAAAGGTGCGGTCGCCCAGGCGGGCTACCTTGAGCAGCTGCTTGCGGTTGTTGAACAGACCGTTCTGGCTGCGGAAATCGACGATGTTCTGGGCAATGCTCTGGTTCAGGCCAGACACCCGGGCCAGCAGAGGCACCGAGGCGGTGTTCAGGTCGACACCGACGCCGTTAACACAGTCCTCCACCACCGCGTCCAGACTGCGGGACAGCTGCACCTGGGATACGTCGTGCTGGTACTGGCCCACACCGATGGATTTCGGCTCGATCTTCACCAGCTCGGCCAGCGGATCCTGCAGGCGACGGGCGATGGAGACCGCGCCCCGGATGGTCACGTCCAGGTCCGGCAGCTCGCGGGAGGCGAACTCGGAGGCGGAATAGACCGATGCGCCGGATTCACTCACCACGATGCGCGCCAGCTTCAGTTCCGGATAGCGCTTGCACAGGTCCGCCACCAGTTTCTCGGTTTCCCGGGAGGCGGTGCCATTGCCAATGGCGATCAGCTCGATCTTGTAGTCCCGGCACCACTTGGCCAGTTGCTCGATGGACTGGTCCCACTGGTTCTTGGGCGCGTGCGGGTAGATTGCTCCGTGCCCCACTACCTGACTGGTACCGTCGATCACCGCCACCTTGACCCCGGTGCGCAGGCCCGGGTCCAGACCCAGGGTCGGGCGCGGGCCGGCCGGTGCCAGCAGCAGCAGGTCTTTCAGGTTGGCGGCGAACACGTTGATGGCCTCGGTTTCGGCGGCTTCGCGCACCTGGGCCATCAGGTCGGTCTCAATTTGGGTCGACAGTTTCACCCGCCAGGTCCAACGCACCACTTCCGACAGCCACTTGTCGGCGGCGCGGCCGTTATCCCGGATGTTCCAGTGTGCGGCAATGCGCTGCTCGGCCGGATGCGGCGCCCGGCGGTCGTCCTCGTCGTCACCGACCACGATGCTGAACGCCAGGATGCCTTCGTTGCGGCCACGGAGAATGGCCAGGGCCCGGTGCGACGGCACCTTCTTGAGCGGCTCCACGTGCTCGAAGTAATCCCGGAACTTGGCGCCCTCGGTTTCCTTGCCTTCGATCACCGACACCTTGAGCTGGCCTTCCTGCCAGATGAAGTCCCGCAGGTTGCCGAGCAGCTCGGCGTCTTCGGCGAAGCGCTCCATCAGGATGTAGCGGGCGCCGTCCAGGGCGGCCTTGGTGTCGTCGATACCGGCATCCTTGTTGAGGTAGCCTTCGGCAGTCGCCTCCGGCTCCAGGGTCGGGTCGTCGCACAGGGCGTCGGCCAGGGGCTCGAGGCCGGCTTCCCGGGCAATCTGGGCCTTGGTGCGGCGCTTGGGCTTGTAGGGCAGGTACAGGTCTTCCAGGCGGTTCTTGGTATCCGCACCCTCGATGCTGGCGCGCAGCTCGTCGGTCAGCTTGCCCTGCTCGTCGATGCTGTTAAGGATGGTGCTCCGGCGGTCCTCGAGTTCACGCAGGTAGCGCAACCGCTCCTCCAGATTCCGGAGCTGGCTGTCGTCCAGCGAGCCGGTCACTTCCTTACGATAACGGGCGATAAACGGAACGGTTGCACCCTCGTCAAGGAGTTCGACGGTGGCATTGACCTGTTGCTCACGAACGCCGAGTTCGTCGGCGATGCGCCTGGAAATACTGTTCATGCAACCTCTATCAAATGTGATCGGTGTCGGATTAAAGGAGGAAAGGTACAGCGGCTTATCGTTGCAGGCAAGCGGCCTGTCCGCGGTTGCGCAGGAATTGTACGAGGTCTTTCCAGGGCATCGGGCGAGCGTAGTAGTAGCCCTGGATCTCGTCGCAGTGCTGATCACGCAGGAACTCAAGCTGGCCCTCGGTTTCCACCCCCTCAGCCACCACACTGATCTGCAGGCTGTGAGCCAGGCTGATGATCGCCCGGATGATGTGCTCGGCGTCGGCGGAGTGACCCAGGGCCTGGATAAACGACTTGTCGATCTTCACCAGGGAAATCGGCAGGTGCTGGAGGTTGCTCAGGGACGAGAAGCCGGTGCCAAAATCGTCCAGTGCGAAACTGATGCCGAGCTGGTTGAGTTCGCGCAGGCAGCGCTGGGCGTAGTCCAGGTCGTGCATCATCGCGCTCTCGGTCAGCTCCAGCTCGAGCAGGCTGGTGTCGACGTTGGCATTAAAGATGATGCGGAAAATGGTTTCGGTCATCTTGCGGTCGTGGAACTGCCGGAACGACAGATTGACCGCGAACACCAGCCCCGGGAAACCGAAATCGGCTGCCTCCCGCATGCGCTGGCAAGCCTGCTCGATCACCCAGTAGCCAATGGGCACAATCAGGCCGCTGCGCTCGGCCACCGGAATGAACTCGTCCGGGCCCACCACGCCACGTTCCGGGTGATTCCAGCGTAACAGGCACTCAACCCCACGCACCTCGTCGGTGGCCAGATCGATCCGGGGCTGAAAATACAGCTCCAGTTCCCGGCCCCGCAGGGCACTGCGCAGGTCCGCCTCCAGCCGCAGCTGATGGCCGGCGGAAATATGCAGGTGGTGGTCGTAGAAACGGTAGCTGGTGCCCGGCTCGCGCTTGGCCTCAAAGGTGGCCCGGTTGGCCCGGCGCAGCAGGTTCTCGGCGCTGTCACCGGATTCCGGGAAGGTGGCCACCCCGAGACTGGCACTGACCGCAATGACCTGACCACCGACGGTGATCGGTTCCTCCAGGGCACCCACCACCTTGCGAATGATCTGGGCCACGTCCAGGGAGTCTTCGACCTTCTCGACGATGATCGCCAACTCGTCACCGCCGATCCGCATCAGCGAGTCGACCCGCCGCAGAGTGTGGCGCAGGCGCTCCGCCAGCTTCAGCATCAGCCGGTCGCCGTTCTGGTAGCCGAACGACTCGTTGATGCTGCGGAAATCGTCGATGTTCAGGTGCATCAACGCCAGCCGGTGGCTGTTGCGCTCGGCCCGCAGCAGCGCCTGCTGCAGCCGGTCGAAGAACAGGTCGCGGTTGATGAAGCCGGAGGCCACGGCACTGCCCAACTGTACATGGGCGGATTCGGACAGCTGGCCCCGGTACCACAGGCTTTTCACCGCGCGGCAGAAGTGCCAGTGGTCGAGGCTCTGGCGGCACAGGTAATCGTCGGCACCGGCCGCCAGCAGTTCCGAGGCACGCTCGTTCGCAGACTCGGCGCTCAGCGCCAGCACCGGCTTCTCGTTGCTGGCCACCGCCAGGTATTGCAGAAAGGAAGCTTCGGAGCCGCCGTGCAGGGCGCAGTCCCAGACAATCACGTCGAAGGTGGCGTTGTGAATCAGGTCTTCACAATCCAGCAGGTCCGGGCACCAGATGGTGTCGGGGGCGAACGCCGGATCCAGGGACAGATAATGACGCAGCCACAGGTAATCGGAGAACTCCGGAACCAGTAACAACAGCCGCAGCTGACTTGGCCTTGTGGTCTCCAATGGCAGAGTCATTACGCAGAATCCATGGTTGCGTGAGCGTCCGATTTCGTCCTACCAATGATAGTAGAATCACTGTCAAGGTACAGAAACTCCTGCTGGTGTAGAATACACCGAACGTCCGATTGTCCCCTTTTGTCCGATTCTGGCTCCTTATTTGTGAACAAGCTCAACCCGAGACAAAGTGAAGCGGTTCGCTACGCTGATGGCCCCCTGTTGGTGCTGGCCGGCGCCGGCAGTGGCAAGACCAGCGTGATCACCCGCAAGATTGCCTATCTGATCGAACAGAAAGGCATCCCGGGCCGGCACATCGCCGCCGTCACCTTCACCAACAAGGCCGCCCGCGAGATGAAGGAGCGGGTCGGCCGCATTGTCGACCGCAAGCTGACCCGCGGTCTGATTGTCTCCACCTTCCACAACCTGGGCCTGAACATGATCCGGGAGGAGCACGAGCATCTGGGCTACCACCCGGGGTTCTCGATCTTCGACGCCGAAGACGCCAAGGCCCTGCTGCAGGACCTGATGCTGAACGAGGGAAGCGCCGAGGCCGGCGACGAGCTAAACGACGTACAGATGACCATCTCGTCCTGGAAGAACGCCCTGCGCAGCCCCAGCGAGGCCCTGAGCAAGGCCGCGGATGAACGCGAGCAGCGCATCGCGCTGATCTATAAAAAGTACAACGAGTACCTGAAGGCCTACAACGCGGTCGATTTCGATGACCTGATTCTGCTGCCGGTGCAGCTGTTCCGCACCAACCCTGAGGTGCTGGCGAAGTGGCGGCGCAAGATCCGCTACATGCTGGTGGACGAGTACCAGGACACCAACGTGTGTCAGTACGAGCTGGTGAAACTGCTGGTGGCGGAGCGCGCCGCCTTCACCGTGGTCGGTGACGACGACCAGTCGATCTACGCCTGGCGCGGCGCCCGGCCGGAAAACCTGGAACAGCTAAAAGAAGACTTCCCGAGCCTGAAGATCGTCAAGCTGGAGCAAAACTACCGCTCCACCGGCCGCATCCTGCGCAGCGCCAACACGGTGATCGCCAACAACCCGCACGTGTTCGAAAAAGCCCTGTGGAGTGACCACACCATCGGCGAGGAACTGCGGGTGATCCGCTGCCGCAACGAGGACGCCGAAACCGAGCGGGTTGCGACCGAGATCCTTGACCAGAAGCTGAAACAGGGCCTGGAGTTCCGCGACTTCGCCGTGCTCTACCGGGGCAATCATCAGGCCCGGCTGCTGGAAATGAAGCTGCAGGCCTACCAGATCCCGTACCGGATCTCCGGCGGCCAGTCGTTCTTCTCCAAGAATGAGATCAAGGACGCCATGTCCTACCTGCGCCTGCTGATCAACCCTGACGACGACGCCGCCTTCCTGCGGGTGGTCAACGTGCCCCGGCGCGAGATCGGCCCGCGTACCCTGGAGCAGCTCAGCCATTACGCCCGGGCTCGCAACGTCAGCCTGTTCAAGTCTCTGGGCGACATGGGCGCGGAAACCCACGTCGCCGAGAAGGGCCTGGATCGGCTGCGCCGGTTCGCGCACTGGGTCGATAGCACCTGCGAGCGCTTGCACAGCGAAGACCCGATCCCGGTGATCAAGCAGCTGTTCACCGACATCGAGTACGAAGAGTGGCTACACCAGCACTCGGGCACCCCCAAGCAGGCCGAGCGGCGGATGGAGAACATCTGGTACCTGGTGGAGTCGATCCAGCGCATGCTCGACGACGGCAAGGGCACCGCCGACGAGCTGGGCATCGAAGACGCCATCACCAAGCTGATCCTGCGCGACATGATGGAACAGCGGGAGGAGGACGACGACAGTGACAAGGTGCAGCTGCTGACCCTGCACGCCTCCAAGGGCCTGGAATTCCCCCACGTGTTCATCATGGGCCTGGAGGAGGAGATCCTGCCCCACCGCAGCAGCATTGAGGAAGGCAACATTGAGGAAGAGCGGCGACTGATGTACGTGGGCATCACCCGGGCCCGGGAAACCCTGACCCTCACCTACGCCGCCACCCGGCGGCAGTACGGCGAGAAGCTGGAAACCATTCCGAGCCGGTTCCTGGACGAGTTACCGGAAGAAGACCTGAAGTGGGAAGGCCAGGGCGACCTGGACGCCGAGGCCAACCAGAAGAAGGGCAAGGCAACCCTGAGCGCGCTGCTGGGTGATCTTGGGGCCTGATTTGACTGCCCGCCGATGCAACCTTTGAGCCTCCTGGCACGTTGAGTCTGGTGGGGATGCCAATCCCCACGTCACGACAACAACAAACCAGGAGGACGTAATGTCCCGTTTCCACAAGCGTTTTTCCGCAATCACCGGCTCTCTGCTGTTGGTAGCCGCCGGAAGTATTCACGCAGATCTGGACGATTCTGACTCAGACGATGCCGAGGATGGCGCTTCACAAACGACCCAACCGGTATTCCAGCCCGGTTACACCGACCAGGGCCGGTTTGGCTCCCCCTTCGCCGAACCCACCATCGTGGTCGACGGCGAGACCATCACCACCGACGAAAAATGCGTCGAGAACGCCGAGGGCGAGCTGGAGTGCAAGCCCGCTGCCGGCACCATGGCCCTGCTCAAGGATGGCCGGATCCTGTACCTGAATGCCCTGGAGGGCACCGAGAACGTAGAAACCTCCATCGTCGGCGAATTCGGCCAGGTCTCCATCAACGACCAATCCCGGGTGCTGGCCCTGGACGAGAACGACACCCCGAGCTGGCGCAAGCCCGACCCACTGCGCGCGGGCGCCAACCCGGACGGCAACGACAGCCAGACCCTGCTGAACAACACGCCCCTGGACGGCGCCATCGACACCGCCGATGACAGCGCCCACAACGACGGCGCCCTGTTCTGCTCCGACGTCATCGGCCTGGCCAACGGCAACGTGCTGGCCGTGGGCGGTACTGACTACTACTCCGAGCCCGGCATCGACGGCATGCCCCTGGGGGTAGCCGAACTGGAAGGCATCAAGAATTCCCGGATCTTCGACGAGGCCTCCAACACCTGGACCCAAAGCGGTGATATGAACTACGGCCGCTGGTACCCCTCGCTGGTGACCCTGGGTAACGGCAATGTGTTCGTCGCCAGCGGTGTCACCAAGCTGCTCAAGCCGGTGTACCCGGAAGACCCGGTCAACAGCGGCCGCAATGTGGTGCAAACGGAAACCTACAACCCGTGCGCCGGTACCTGGCAGCAGAACCCGTCCACCGCGGACCGGTCGTTGCCGCTGTACCCGCGCCTGCACCTGCTGCCGAACGGCCACGTGCTCTATAACGCCGGCGGCCAGGCCTTCAACCCGTTTGGCCAGGGTTACGACCAGGCGCTGTGGAACATCGTCGCCAGCTACAACCCGGACACCCAGCGCTGGAACGACATCGGCTACGCCGGCCTGCCCCTGCGCCTGGACGAGAATGGCCTGGGCCAGCTCAGCAGCACGCTGAATATCACCAACGGCTCGCTGGAACAGGCGTCAGAGTTGCTCGGTGGCGTGGTACGCAGCCCCGCTGAACTGCGGGAAACCAGCGTGACCGTGACCGCCTCCGAAGAGAGCCTGCAGATGGCCATCGCCGGCGGCATGCGCGGTTCCACCTCGTCCACCATGCTGCCGCTGAAACCGAACGCGAATGGCGAGTACACCGACGTGGAACTGCTCACCGCCGGCGGCGTGCCCAGCTATGGCCTGCTCACCAACCCGGGCGGTTACGTGCCCATCGCCCAGAGCCGGGTGGATACCATCAGCACCAACGGCGACCAGATCGACTATGAGTCGCGCCTGACCGGGCCCCTGAACCAGCCGCGCTGGTATGGCACCAACGTGCTGATGCCCGATGGCAGCGTGATGGTGTTCAGCGGCGGCACCCGCGACGGTGTCGCGGCGCCGGGCCTGGAAGGACCGATCCGCACCGCCGAACGCTTCGACCCGGCCACCGGCACCTGGACCGAGATGGCCATGGCCACCCAGGCCCGTACCTACCACAACACCGCCGTGCTGATGGAGGACGGCCGGGTGATGATTGCCGGGCACTCGCCGATCAACACAGCCTACCTGTCGTTCGTCGACCTGCAGGACTTTGGCCTGGCCCCCTACGATGGCCGCGATCCGAGTTTCGAGATCTACACCCCACCCTACGCCATGCGCAACGACCGCCCGGTGATCAAGCGCGCGCCCGGCAGCCTGACCGTGGGCGACCGGTTCCGCATCAAGCTTGAGGGCAATGCCGATGACATCGACAAGGTGCTGCTGATCCGCCGCACGGTGATGACTCACCTGATTGACGGCGACCAGCGCGCCATTGAGCTGGTGGTGGAGAAAACCAAAGGCCAGAAGATGACCCTGCGGATGCCGGACAGCCACAACGTGGTGCCGGCAGGCGAGTACATGCTGTTCGTCAGCAAGGACACGCCGGAAGGCCGGGTGCCGTCGGTTTCGGCACCGATCACCGTGGTCAACGAGGGGCTGGAGTGCATGGCACCGACCCAGGTGGCCGATTCCACCGTGACCGTGGACGGTGTCATCGAGTCCACCGTCGATCTCCTGTAACCCCGGAGGCTTCAGCCTTATGAACTTCGAACGATCCAGAACCGGCGTGCCGGCCGCTCTGGTGCTGTTCGGCCTGGTGTCCCTGGCGGTCTCCGGACCGGCCGGGGCCCACGGCGCGCCCGATGCGGACAATGTCCCGGCGGGCGTGATCAAGGCCAGCATCACCGAGCAACCGGACATTGCCGGCCTCAACACCCTGATCCTGGATGCGCCCCGACCGGGCATCATGGTCAGCTACCGGGGCCAGGAGCCAATCACCCTGCTGGACAGCAACGGCGAGGACTTTCTCCGGTTCAGCCGGCATCGGGTGGAGGCCCACACCGGCAGCACCAGTTGGCAACTGCTGCCGAATGCGCCCGAGGCCTTGAAGGCGGCGTCGGGCACCGGCGACTGGGTTACCCTGTCCAACTCCGGCAGCTTCGGCTGGCTCGACCCTCGGTTGAACGCCCTCGAGGGCGCTCACGGTGACGCCGGTGAGTTTGCCCGCTGGCGCATTCCGGTCCGCTCCGCCTCCGGGTCGGCGGCGGTCCAGCATATCGGCGGCGAGCTGACCTTCAAGACCTTTCCCTGAGGTCGGTCGGTTTTCATCCGCCCATAAAAAAGCCCCCGCTGAGCGGGGGCTTTCCATTACAGCCTCGCCTATTACTGGCTTTCTGAGACTATGTATTCCACTGCGTTGGCGATTTCCTCGTCCGGGCAGCTGGCGCAGCCGCCTTTCGCCGGCATGGCATTGAAGCCGTTGACCGCATGGCTGACGAGGGTTTCCAAGCCCTTGTCGATGCGCGGCGCCCAGGCGCCTGCGTCGCCGATCTTCGGAGCGCCAGCGGCACCAGTGGTGTGGCAGGCCATGCACACGGCGTCATACACTTCCGGGCCGGGACGCGGACCGGAGCTAGCAGTCTGGGTAGGCGCAGCGGCAGCGCCACAGTCGTCGCCCTGCATGCAGACCTCGCCCACCGGCGAGATGCGTGAGCGGATCTCATCTTCAACGTTTGCCATCACGGCGCCGGCGGTAAAGCCGAAACCAAGCAGCACGACGGCCAGGACTCTCTTCATCTTCACAATGCACCTCGCATTAGAGCGTTATAATAATCAGTGCCCGCATTATAGCGACTGAACCCGGTCAAAAAAACCAGACCACAGAATCGAGACTGCTTTTCAACCGTTTTCATTGCCATTTCGTAAAACGGACAGCGTTTAACCGGTATTCCGGCTACCATATTGGCGCCATCAAAAGTGGCGTGTTTCATCCAGCCGTTCAGGAACATATGCATGTCCCAACCAGAATCTTCTTCACCAGCCCCTCACCCGCTGCGCAAGCCATTGCTGATCGTTGAATTCACCGCACTGGCCATTCTGCTCGGGTCCATGGGCTGGTTTTCCAGCCACACCAGCGGCGGCGGCACGTTGAACGCCTCCTGGCTGCTGATTCCGGCCCTGGCCAGCCTGGGCGTCTTCCTCAGCTTCATCGGGTTGATGTACCTGCGCTGGGTCGCCGCCGCCGAGACTGCCAACCGTTTTCGCCACAAGGTCATTTTCGCCCTGCTCGCCATTACCCTCATTGGTGTTTGGGTATACGGCATCGCCAACACCTGGTTCAGTCTGACCGCCAGCTAAGGACCCCGTCATGGATGCACGCTTTTCGGTTTTCTCAGCCCTGGTGCTGACGCTGGCGGCCGGCGCCGCCTTTGGCCAGGACAGCGCCGAGTCGGAGGCCTCGGACACCGGTGAGCAGGCGCTCACCGTGGAGGAATGCGCACTGATCGAAAATGGCGTGCGCCGGCTGGCCTGCTACGACCGATTCCTGGACCCGAACCAGGCCCGGGAACAGGCACCGCCGGACAAGATCCAGAAGGTGGAGCAGGAAGCGGACAAGACGTTGCCCAGCCGGGAAACCACGGTAAAGGAAGTGGCGGCCGAAGGTGAGACCGACGAAGGTGTGATGGCGGCCCTGGTCGACCGTTACATCGCCGCCGAGAAGGCGGTGTTTTCGTTCTCCGGTAGCTTTGTCGGGTACAAGCCCACCTACATCCTGCCGATCAGTTGGGTAAAGGACCCGAACTCGACCCCGGTCAGCCCCCGCTTGGGCGAAACCGGTTACGACTACGACCTTGAGCGCGAGGAGGCCAAGTACCAGATCAGCTTCAAGGTGCCGCTGCTGACCGGCGTGCTCGATGACCGTACCACCATGTGGTTCGGCTACACCCAGAAGTCTTTCTGGCAGGTGTACAACCAGGACGAATCCGCGCCATTCCGGGAGACCAATTACGAGCCGGAGTTGTTTCTGCGCTACCAGACCGACTTCAAGATCGGCAAGGGCACCTTGAACGCGGTCACTCTGGGCTTCAATCACCAGTCCAACGGGCAGTCGGAGCCCCGCTCCCGGAGCTGGAACCGGATCATTGCCTCGGCGGCCTACAGCTATGACCGTTGGCTGTTCATGATCCAACCCTGGTACCGGATTCCGGAGGGGAGCGAAGACGACAACGAGGACATCGAGCGCTACCTGGGCCACGCCAATTACACGGCGGTGTACAAGCTGACCGAGGACCGGACCTTCTCACTGAATGTGATGAACAACCTGCGTTCGGACAATAAGACGTCGGTGGAGTTTGGCTACAGCTTCCCGATGGGGGATACGGTGAAGGGCTTTTTCCAGTACTACAACGGGTATGGGGAGAGTCTGATTGACTACAACGAGCGCATTGAGCGGATCGGCATCGGGATCATGCTGAA
>JBPEXK010000251.1:0-3161 GCA_052031745.1 Marinobacter sp.
TTGACCAGGGCAACCGCATCGTCCACGTCGAACGGCTTGGGCAGGTATTCGAAGGCCCCGGTCTGGTAACTGGTGACCGCGCTTTCCAGGTCGGAGTGGGCGGTCATGATGATCACGGGCACATCGGCGTGCACTTCCACAATCTGGGACAGCAGGGTAATCCCGTCGACACCCGGCATGCGGATGTCGCTGATGATGGCATCGGGCTGCTCATGCTCGAGCCGCATCATGATGCTCTCGCCGCTCTCGAAAACCCGGGGTTGCATACCGGCTTGGGTAAGGGCGCGCTCCAGCACCCAGCGAATACTTCGATCGTCGTCAATGATCCAGACGTTTGCCGGTTGGCTCATGGGGTGTCCTCCAGAGGCAGGAAGATGATGAAGTCAGTGCGGCCCGGCTCGCTTTCGCACTCCACCAGGCCGTGATGTTGGCCGATGATGCTCTGGGTGATGGAAAGCCCCAGGCCGGTGCCACTGGCACGGCCGCTGATCATCGGATAGAAAATGTTTTGCAGCAGCTCCGGCGGAATGCCGGGGCCGTTATCGATGACATCGACCCGGCAGACCAGGCGATGGCGTCGGTTGCCAATGGTGAACTGTCGCAGGGCCCGGGTCCGGAAGGTGATGGTCGGCGGGTTCTTGCTGCGGTGTTCACTCTGCTGCTCGAAAGCGGCTTCCATGGCATTGCGGGCGATGTTCAGGAACGCCTGGATCAGTTGTTCCTTGTCGCCCCGGAATTCTGGAAGGCTGGGGTCGTAATCGCGGCGGAACACCAGGCTGTTCTTGCTTTCCGCTTCCACCAGGGTGCCGACCCGCTCCAGCACTTCGTGGATGTTGGTCGGGGCCAGCTTCAGGGCCTTGTTGGGACCGAGCATCCGGTCGACCAGGCCGCGCAGCCGGTCCGCTTCGTCGATGATCACGCGGGTGTACTCGCGTTGATCCTCGTCATTGAGCTCGCGGTCGAGCAGCTGGGCCGCGCCGCGGATGCCGCCGAGGGGATTCTTGATTTCGTGGGCCATGCCCCGCACCAGGATCCGGGTGGTTTCCTGCTGGGAGATGATGTCCTCTTCCCGACTGATGCGCAGCAGCCGGTCCCGGGGCTGGATCTCGATCAGCAGCTCGGTCGGCTCCAGGCTGATGGGGGTCACTGAGTAATCCACGGTCAGTCTGGCGCCGCTGGTGAGCAGGAACTCCGCTTCCCGGCGGGTGTAGGACTGGCCATTTTCCGCTGCGGCATAGAGCGTCTTCAACGCGTCTTCCGAGTCCACCAGAATGTCCTTGAACGGTTGTCCCTGGCTCCGGGTCATGCTGGTTTCGAACAGGCTTTCGGCGGCCGGATTGAAGTAACGGATTTTCAGGCTGTCCTCGAGGACCAGAACTGCGGTGGTCAGGCTGTCCAGAATACTCTTGTAGCCGTTCGAAGAGGCCGTAGGCAGTGCCATGCGTGAATCCCGTTGGTTCGACATAGTAATTGTGATGACCTCCTGAAGTCTGCAAGAAGCGAACCACTTTGAAAGCCGGTTCAAAAAGAGTGGGCAAACGGCGGGCATGGGCGTCAAACAGCCGGAAAATATGCCGTAAGCTGGTGCACATTCAGGAAACGGGGGTGACCAGCCGGGAAATTTCGCCCCGTTGCTGGTCAGAGTATGGCGTGTTAATGGTGCGGGCGCACCAAAATAGTGCGGTGCTTCAGTTGGCGACGGATGGCCGGTGGACCGTGAAGGTGATGGCGGTACCGGTTTTTACCTGCACGCCGTTCTCGTCGACGATGTGGACCCGGGCATCGTGGGTGCCCCGGAAAACGTTGCGAACCGTGACCGAGCCGGACGTGGTCTGGCCCACGGGTTGGCCGTCCAGAGTTACTTCGTACTTGTGGCCGGCCTGCAGGCCTGGGCTGCTTCTCAGCTCAAACTGCACGTCGCCACTGCCGCTGTGAAAGGCCTGGTTGTTTTCCGGGTAGGCGAAGGACACGCTCTCGTAGACCGAGCCTTCCCGCTGCACGTCCTCCCGAAGCTGCTCGGTTTCGCGCACGTCCTGGGGCTTGGGCAGGGTGACGGTGGTGACCGGCTTGACCTTGATGGCCTCGGAGCCGTCGGAGGGCTCGTCGGAGAAGGTGACGTTGCCATAGGCGTCGACGTTGCGATAAACCTCGGCGCCGGCGGGGCTGGCCAGGACAACCAGCATGGCGGCGACTAATCCGTTCCTCGGTTTCATAAGCCTACCTGTCGATGGTGTTTCTTCGATTATCTGCGGCGCCCCCGGTCATTTCAACGCCTTGGCGCTGGGATGTTGGTTACATATCGTTAAGGGCGGCAGGGCTGTGAGTGCGGCCACAAAAAAGCCCCGCACTGGGCGGGGCTTTCTCACAATCCCGGTAAACCGGGTTGTGTTAGCAGGAGTAGTAGAGCTCGAACTCAACCGGGTGAGTGGTCATGTTCAGACGCTCAACTTCACCGCGCTTCAGGTCGACGTAGCCCTTGATCATGTCTTCGGTGAAGACGCCACCACGGGTCAAGAACTCGTGGTCCGCTTCCAGGCAATCCAGGGCTTCCTGGAAAGTCTCGGCGACGGTCGGGATGTTCAGGGCCTCTTCCTTCGGCAGGTCGTACAGGTCCTTGTCCATGGCATCGCCCGGGTGGATCTTGTTCTGGATGCCGTCCAGGCCAGCCATCATCAGGGCAGCGAAGGCCAGGTACGGGTTGGCAGACGGATCCGGGAAGCGAACCTCGATACGACGCGCTTTCGGGCTGTTCACGTACGGGATACGGATGGAAGCAGAGCGGTTACGGGCAGAGTAGGCCAGCATAACCGGCGCTTCGAAGCCCGGTACCAGACGCTTGTACGAGTTGGTGGAGCTGTTGGTGAAGGCGTTGATGGCCTTGGCGTGCTTGATCACACCACCGATGTAGTACAGCGCGGTTTCGCTCAGGCCCGCGTAGCTGTCACCGGCGAACAGGTTCTTGCCGTCTTTGCTCAGGGACATGTGAACGTGCATGCCTGAACCGTTGTCACCAACCACCGGCTTGGGCATGAAAGTGGCGGTCTTGCCGTAGGCGTGAGCCACGTTGTGCACGCAGTACTTCAGGATCTGAACTTCGTCAGCCTTGCGGGTCAGGGTGTTGGCGCCAACGCCGATCTCACACTGGCCAGCGGTGCCCACTT
>JBPEXK010000252.1:0-1644 GCA_052031745.1 Marinobacter sp.
TTCACCTGATGATCAACGCTGTCTTCCCAGGCCAGGAGCTTGGCCAGTGAGCTGTCGAAGTCACTTTGGGAGGCATTCAGTCGCGTGATGCTGATATCGGTCATCTATCAAACCCTATCTAGAAGTTACAACGTGGTACTGCGGACGCCCTAGGTAAAGTCTGGGAAGTGGTCGGGCGGGACTTCCCAAAATTGTGCGGAGCCATGGATGGCGAAGCTCAAGCGCCACATGGATGTGCTCGAGCGGGTTTTGGGAAGTCCCGCCCGAGCGCTTCTTACTCCGCTGCTCGCCGTTTATCTACGGCAACAGACATCTTTTCGATTATGGGGTTAATCTTCTGGTGTTTCATCTTCATGGACGCCTTGTTCACCACCAGGCGGCTACTAATGTGCTCGATCAACTCCCGAGCCTCCAGACCGTTCGCCTTCAGGGTGTTCCCGGTATCCACGATGTCTACAATCTCATCCGCCAGCCCCAGAATCGGAGCCAGCTCCATCGCGCCATACAGCTTGATGATGTCGGCCTGACGGCCCTGGGCGGAATAGTAGCTGCGCGCCAGATTGACGAACTTAGTGGCCACCTTGATGCGACCACTGGGCGGCTGCTGGTCCTTGGGGCCAGCGGTCATCAGCCGGCAACGGGAAATGTTCAGATCCAGCGGCTCGTACAGCCCTTCCCCACCGTGTTCCATCAGCACATCCTTGCCGGTGACACCGAGATCCGCGCCGCCGTACTGCACATAGGTGGGCACATCGGTGGCGCGGATAATCAGTACACGAACGTTGGGATCGGTGGTCGGAAAGACCAGCTTCCGTGATTTCTTGATGTCGTCGACCAGCTCAATGCCGGCTTCCGCCAGCAAGGGCAGCGTCTCTTCGAGAATTCGCCCCTTCGACAATGCGATGGTGATGGAATCTGTCATGCGTCCTTCCGGTTCCCCGTTTGTTTCGCTTACGCCGGCAAGCGGCGGATGCTGGCGCCCAGCAGTTGCAGTTTCTCTTCAATACACTCGTAGCCGCGATCGATGTGGTAGATACGATCAACGATCGTGTCGCCGTCAGCGACCAGTCCGGCAATAACCAGGCTGGCCGAGGCGCGCAAGTCGGTCGCCATGACCGGCGCACCGGCAAGGTGATCGACGCCACGAATGATGGCGGCATTGCCCTCGAGGGTAATGTCGGCACCCATGCGGATCAGCTCCTGCAGGTGCATGAAACGGTTTTCAAACACCGTCTCGACGATGGTACCGCTGCCTTCCGCCACCACGTTCATGGCCGCGAACTGGGCCTGCATGTCGGTCGGGAATGCCGGGTAAGGCGCGGTCCGCAGGCTCACCGCCTTGGGCCGATTGCCTTTCATGTCCAACTCGATCCAATCCGGACCGGTAGAGATATGGGCACCCGCTTCGTTCAGCTTCAGCAGCACCGCCTCCAGCAGATCTTCCCGAGTGTCCTTGACCTTGACCCGGCCACCGGTGGCCGCGGCCGCCACCAGATAAGTCCCGGTTTCGACACGATCAGGCAGGACGTCGTAATGACAGCCGTGCAGACGCTCGACCCCATTGATCTCAATGGTGGCGGTACCGTGGCCCTTGATGTCGGCACCCATGGCGATCAAACACTCGGCCAGATCCACCACTTCCGG
>JBPEXK010000253.1:0-1086 GCA_052031745.1 Marinobacter sp.
AACGCCTTGTAGTGCTCGAGCTCGGTGACCGCCTCGGCGAAGATACCGTCGGCACCGGCTTCGATACAGGCCTTGGCACGCTCTATGGCAGCCTCCAGCCCCTCTTTCTGGAAGGCATCGGTACGGGCCATGATGAAGAAATCATCGTCTTCCCGGGCGTCTACGGCCGCCTTGATCCGGTCCACCATCTCGTCCTGGGACACGATTTCCTTGTTCGGCCGATGCCCGCAACGCTTCTGGGCCACCTGATCCTCGATATGGACAGCCGCCGCCCCGGCGCGTTCCATTTCCCGGATGGTCCGGGCAATGTTGAAGGCGCCACCCCAGCCGGTGTCAATGTCCACCAGCAGCGGCAGATCCGAGGCCGCGGTGATGCGGCGCACGTCCTCGACCACGTCATTCATGGACGTCATACCCAGATCCGGCAGACCGTAGGAGGCGTTAGCGACGCCGCCACCGGACAGGTAAATGGCCTGGTGGCCGACCTTCTGAGCCATCATGGCGGCGTAGGCGTTGACCGTTCCCACAATCTGCAGGGGATGATTGTCTTTCAGGGCCTTGCGAAAACGAGCGCCCGGGGAAAGCTTGTTAGACATGGTGCTTTTCCTCTTTTATCAGATGGTTAAAACGCCTTCTTCGATCTTTTCTTCGATATTCCGGCGGGCGGCGTTGATGTGCCGCTTCATAAGAAATTCGGCCAGTTCGCCGTCTCTCTGGGCGATGGCCTCGACAATTCTTCGATGCTCACCGAGCGCCAGGTGCGGGCGTCCGGTGGAGGTGCTCAAACGGTACCGGTACATGCGCACCATGTAGTAGAGGTCGCCCAGCAGCATCTGGGCGAGCTTGGTGTTGCGACTACCGGTGGCAATCCGGTGATGAAAATCGTAGTCCCCTTCGGCCTGATAATAGGCCTGCCCCTGGGCTTCCTCGATCATGCGCTCGTGCACATCGAGAGTCGCTTTCAAATCGGCAATTTCCTGGTCGGTCATCCGCTCGGCGGCCTGACGGGCCGCCAGTCCTTCCATCGCCTCCCGAATGCGATACAGCTCGATCAGTTCGGTGGCGCTGACCGACACTACCTTTACC
>JBPEXK010000254.1:0-2563 GCA_052031745.1 Marinobacter sp.
CGGGTATCGGAGGAATCGGCCTGTGAGAATTTCTCGAAGATCCGGGTCTGGAATTCCTTCGGAATGCCGGGCCCCTGGTCGGTCACCGTTACTCGCGCCTGGCCCGCAACCTGGCGCACCGACACTTTTACGGTGCCGCCCTTGGGCGAAAACTTAATGGCATTCGACAGCAGGTTCGCCAGCACCTGTTGCAGTCGCTGGCTGTCCACCCGCACATCGGCTTCTGCCGAATCCGGGTCCAATGACAGCGTCACGTTCTGTTTACCACCAAAGGTGCGGTGACTTTCCAGGGCCTGCTCGATGAGCGGCATCAGCGGCTCCACCTTCATGTCGAACTTGAGCTTGCCGGCGCTGATCTTTTCAATGTCCAGCAGGTCATTGATCAGGTGGGTCAGGCGCAGGCTGTTGTTCTGGGCAATGCCGATCATGTGCTGCACCTTGTCCGGCAGCTCGCCCAGGCCACCGCCGATCACCAGCCCCAGGGCGCCGGAGACGGAGGTCAGCGGTGTGCGCAACTCGTGACTGACGGTGGAGACAAATTCGCTCTTCATGAGCTCCATGCGCTTGCGCTCACTGATGTCCCGCACCATGCCCACGAACAGGGGCTGCTCGTGCTGGGTGATCTCCGACACCGCCAGTTCCATGGGGAACAGGCTGCCATCTTTGCGCTGGCCCTCAACTTCGCGATCAGTGCCAAGAATGCGCGCCACGCCGGTGCTCAGGTAGTTGCGCAGGTATTTGTCGTGTTCCTCCCGGTGCGGGCTGGGCATGAGCATGCTGACGTTGTGCCCGATCAATTCCTCCGCTTGATAGCCAAAAATGCTGGTTGCCGCGTGGTTTGCCGACTGGATGATGCCGTTAGCATTGACGGTGAGGAGGCCGTCCACCATGTTGTCGAGGATGGTCTGGGTGTGTGTCGCCTGCTCGCGCAATTCCTGCTGTGCCCGTTTGGTCTCGGTGATATCGACACCGATGGTCACGATGAACTCGACCTCGCCCTGCTCATCGGCCAGCACCGCGTTGGACCAGTCGTACAGGCGACGGCTGCCGTCCCGCATCATCCACTGACTCTCATGGCGGGCCGGCACGCTGTCCTCGGTGAGCCGTTCAAAAACGGCCGCGACCCGGGCACGGTCCTCCGGAGGCGCCAGGTAATCCCAGCCGATCTTGCCCTCGATCTCGTCGGCGCTGTAGCCGGTGGCGAGTTCCGCTGCATGGTTGAAACGCACAATCCTGCCCTCGCGGTCGAGCACCGCGATAATCGCGCCCGCGGCATTGAACAGCGCGGCATTGAAATCGCGCAGCTCGCGTACCCGCCCGGCCAAGAGTCCGGACATCTCGCGCAGGCTTTTGCTCAGGCCGGCATACTCGGCAATCGGGCTGTCCGGCAGTTGGGGCTTGATGCCCTGACTGATCTGACTGCTCAGATCGCGGCTGGTGTCAGCCAGTGTGCTCAGGGGGCGAGTCAGCCATTGGCTCAGAAAGCGGGACACCAGAATGCCCAGGGCCAATAACCCCGCAAGGAAGGCGAACATTCGCACACTGCCCTGCTCCAGGGTCTTTACCAGAGGCGCGGCGGACTGTTCCATGACCACCTCGGCGACGCCTTCCACCCCATCGACTGGCACACTGATCTGGTATCGCCCCTGCCTCCAGCGAGGCATGGCGGGCATGTCACCGCTCGGCAGCCAGATGGACAGGCCGTTTTCGAGCGGCTGCAAGCTGCCCGGACGATCCCAGAGACTGGCAACCTCGCCCTGGCGGTTCAAAATCTCTCCGTCAGGACCGAGCACAGCAACCCCGAGTTCATCGGTTTGTCGCCCTGCTGTCAGGCTCTCGTCTAATTGCCCCGGAGCACCGCTCTCCAGTCGGCTGGCGATATCATCGGCACGCTCCGTCAAGCGTTCGGCCATGAAGGCCTCCAACTGCACCCGCTGGTTGTAGCCCTCGAGAATAACCGGCACCGCACCGGCCACCAGAATTGCCGTCAGCAGCACGTGAAACAGCACGCCTGGCAGCGCCGCGGTACCCAGCACCCGGCGGGGACCACGGCGCCAGTAGAGTTGCATGGCCAGGATGAGCAGGCCGGCAAGCAGAGCATTGAACAGGCCGTTGAGCGTTTGCTTGAGGGTAATCAGGGTGGCGGCTTGCCACTCCATGCCCATCATCCCTCGATAAAACACCAGCACCAGCGGGACGCCGAGCACCAGCCAAAACACCATGTCCGCCAGTACCAGGTTTTGCTGGCCCTTTCGGTACAGGGCACCCACCACCACGGCCTCAAGGGTGAAGATCACCAGGGCATAGGGATGCCCCCACAGGGCCAGGGTGTACAGCCCACCCGTGATGGCCACCAGCACCGCGGGGCCCAAGCCCAGGAAGCGCACCGCCAGCATGACCATGGTGGAGCCAAAGATGAAGCTGACACCGAAAAACAGGGGTAGGCTGAGGTAATTGCCACCCAGCGCGAGGAGGGCGAGAGTGAAGGTGGCAAGGGCTTTGCGGCCCGGGCTTACTGCAGAGGCTTCAGACAAGCTCATAGACATTTTCCAGTGCTTATTAT
>JBPEXK010000255.1:0-22097 GCA_052031745.1 Marinobacter sp.
TGAACGAGGTGAGCCCGGAGGACGTAGAAACCTACCTGACCCGGGAGCTGACAGGTATTACTACCGCCATTGCCAACACCTACTATCTGAATGACCACGTGGCCAGCTACCCGGCCAGTGACACCGGGATAAAGTCCGTGGACATTCGTCTGATCGGAGGTCAGCCTCAACTGGATGGACTCGAGGCCATCAGCACCCGGACGGACCAGGTGCTGGTCCACGCCACTGACTGGCAGGCTTCAGAAGTCGAATACTTCGTGGCTGGAGAGACCGGCGGCGAATCGGAGCTGGTGGTCAGTTTCCGGCCGGACGACACCTATCGCTGGATCCGCAAACAGCTTCGGGTGCTTATCCGCTGATCAGACGATTCAGGTTCCAACGGGATTCGGCACCGGTAACGTCGTACCTGGACGGGTCGAGTCCGTCGGTGCCATGGGGCAGGCACTCCCGAATGGTGACCGACTCCTCCGGCGTTTTGCCTTCGTTGTACTTGGCCAGGTCGATGATTTTTGCCGACTTGAGCGGCATGGAGGTGTTGTCGGTCATGACCATGATTCGGGGCCAGAGCCGACGTTCCGGAGAATGGGACATGACCATGCCGCGCTGGCCGTCGGACAACTCCACCAGGCTGCCGGTGGGGTAGATACCAATGGACTGAATGAAATTCTCTACCAGGTCATCCTGAAACTCGATATTCCGCATTTCGTACAACAAGGCCACCGCCTTGTCCGGAGTAACCGGCACGGCGGCGTTGCGGGGCGCGATCAGGGACTCGAAAAATTCCGCAATGCCCGCGATTTTGGCCAGAAGTGGAATGCGGTCACCGCGAATGCCCTCCGGGAAACCGGAGCCGTTATGGCGTTCGCGATGGCCCTGAACGACACTCAGCACCGCCCGCGAAAGACCACTCTCGGTAAGCATTTCCACCCCTTTGCTCACGTACTGGCGATACTCGGCGTATTCGCTGGCGTCCAACTGCCCTTCCCGGCTGAGCAAAGCCTTGGGCAAGGCGCTCTTGCCCACCTGGGATAGCAGGCAACCCAGCCCCAGGTGATTCAGCAGCCCCTCGTTCAAACCCAGGTGGCGACCACACACCAGGGCCCACACCGAGGTATTCAGGGCATGACGGTAGACGTAGTCGTCGTGCTGCCGGGTCCGGCTCAACAGCAGCAGGGCGTCGGGCTGACGCACGACACTGTCGACCATCTTGCTGGTCACTTCCGCAATAGGTTTGAGGTCCACCACGCCGTCTTCCCGCACGGTGTCGAACAGACGATTCAGAGCCAGGTCGGCATCGTCCAGCAGGCGCTTGCAGGCTTTGGTTTCTTTCTTGAGCGTGGTCACAGTTTGGTAGCTGACCGGTTCGCGGATGTTCAGGGGTGGCAGCTGCAACACCTCCCGGCCCTGGCCCCGACGCGATGATTGGCGGCCAAAGCTGACCCGGCTTTGCTGGGCCGACTCATTGGCGCCCCGGGCCTCGGCAACATCCACCATCACCCATTTGCAATGGGAGGCCAACGCCCGGACGTCTTCCTGGGAGCGAATGGGAAAACCCTGGATCGGGAAAGGAGTCTGGTGCCAGGGCCGATCCAGGTCGGACACAAACATGCCAACTTCCAGATCGTGCACCGCAATCTTTTTCTGCTGGACGCCCACAGGTCACCTCGGAATGGAAACTTTTCGATAGCTACCATTCTGGCGAAGCCACCGCCAGAGTCCATTACAGTTTGGTAGCACGAAGTAACCACTGGGCGACAAAAGGTAACGCTAAGGTTCAGGAGGAAACAAAATGTAGGGGTGTGATGCTGGTCACACGAACATGTCAGATTGTGTCACTCTGCGTCACATTCGGATTGATCGAATTCTGGCATCTTGGCGCGAAGCGAGCCTCTGGGCGCCTTGCGCACATGTACGGTGTAGGGCACTGGCGATGCCCGGAGGTAATCCAGGTTACGCAAATCGTCACCTTCCCCGATAGAGGTGACTGAGGGCCGACAGGACACCAGCAGCTCCAGGCTATTGCCCAAACCGGCAATACGGGCGTCGGCGCCGGTTGCGCGCACCGACATGCAGCTCACCCCTTCCGACACCGGCTGGCCGCTGGGCGCCTGAACATCCAGACCCGGCTGGCCGCAGGCACGAATACCGGTACCGCAGTTGCCCGCTTTCGGATCCGCGTCGTCGCGGAGCTTCCAAAGCCGGTCACTGCACTGGGTCTCCACGCGCAGGGCCGTGGCCTTATCGTCCACAAACCACCAGTCCGGGTAATCGGCGCTCTGCCAAGACACCCGTACCTGCCGGACTTCCCCGGAGGAGTTCTCGGCGGGAAACATGGCGTAGTGGGAGTGGTAGGAGGCACAGCCAGATATTGCTGCAACCAGAAGCAGCAGGCCAAAACGCTTCATATCAGGCGCCTCTGAGCTCGAACTGCAGGCCCAGGCCATCGTTGGTTTTGCGGACGACCACCATGTCGAGAACCGGCGCCGGTACCGGCAGCCCCTGAACCTGAACAGTGATGGCGTCGCCAATACTGGGTTCGAAGTCCTGCCCTTCGACAATGATGAACACACCGCCGTCGGAGATATCACGGGTGGAGAAAAGGAACTCGCCAAGTTCCGGGTGCACAACCTTTACCTTCGCACTCATTGCGGTTCGGATGTGCTCTCTTCTATCGATCCCTGTCATCGGCTTGCCTACTACTTTTTGCATAGTTTTTATGGTCTTCCGAAGCATAGCACCATTTTCATCGAAATAGGCCACCGAAATTATTGACTAGGCGACCAATCCAAATGAGAATGGTTGACGTTTTAATTCTACGTTCACTTTCCCACACCTCAGCTTGGCAATCTGTTTGATAAGGACGTGACCATGCACAAGAAACTCGCAGCGGCGGCTGCCATCACCCTGACCGCAATGCCCCTGGCCGCCTCGGCCGACGGCGACGTTAACATCTATTCCTACCGTCAGGCCTATCTGATCGAGCCCCTGTTGGACGCCTTCGAGAAAGAGACCGGCATCAACACCAACGTGGTGTTCGCCAAGAAAGGTCTGGCTGAACGACTGGAGCGCGAAGGCCGGAACAGCCCAGCCGACGTGGTGATGACCGTGGACATCTCCCGCATCAACGAACTGGTTGAACGGGATCTGGTACAGGGCGTGGAGAACGCCACCCTGAACCAGAACATCCCGGAAAACCTGCGCCATCCCGAGGGCAAGTGGTTCGCCCTGACCACCCGGGGCCGCCTGATCTTCACCTCCAAGGAGCGTGTCGAAGAGGGTGAACTCACCACTTACGAACAGCTCGCTGACGACAAGTGGAACGATCGTATTTGCACCCGCAGCGGCAAGCACCCGTACAACATTGCCCTGTTCTCTTCGATGCTTGCCCACCACGGCGAGGAAGAGACCAAAGCCTGGCTCGAAGGCCTGAAGGACAACCTGGCGCGTAAACCTCAAGGTGGCGACCGGGATCAGATCAAAGCCATCGCCGAGGGCGTGTGCGATGTCTCCATCGGTAACAGCTACTACTACGGCAACATGCTGCAGGATGAGAACCAGCGTGCCATCGCTGAACAGGTCCGCCTGGTGTTTCCGAACGCCGAAGGCCGCGGCACCCACGTGAACATCAGTGGCATCGCCCTGACCAAGAGCGCTCCGAACCGCGACAACGCCATCAAACTGATGGAGTTCCTGTCGTCCGCCGAGGCACAGCGCATCTACGCGGAAGCGAACACCGAGTACCCGGCCAACCCCGAGGTACAGCCGTCCGGCCTGGTGGCCGAATGGGGTGAGATTAATCCGGACGACCTGTCACTCCAGCAGATCGCGGACTACCGCAATGCGGCCGTGAAGCTGGTTGATCGCGTCGATTACGACGGCGAGTGATCGAACCCGGGCCGGCGCGGTTACCGCGCCCGGCCCCGTTTCCGGCCTTTCCCCCACTTTCGTTGCAGGGTGAGGCCGGGCTGTCTACAATCGGCGTCCTTTTCCAATTCAAGTCAGTAACAGGAAAGCTATGACCGAGGCCGTTAGCAGAGTTGACCCAGGGTTAGCCGAACCCCTACTCGCGAAACGTACCTCCCGACGCTGGCTGATCTCCGCTTTCCTGACTACGGCCATCGTGGCCCTGCCGGTCCTCTCCGTCATTTTTCTGGCCTTCTTCCCCGAAGAGAACATCTGGCCACATCTGCTGGACACCACTCTGCCCCGCTACTTGACCACCACACTGCAGTTGATGCTTGGGGTGGGCATTCTGACGCTGGTGATTGGTCTGTCTTCAGCCTGGGCGGTCACCATGTGCGAGTTCCCGGGCCGACGCTTTTTCGAATGGGCAATGCTGCTGCCCTTTGCTGTGCCTGCTTACGTCATCGCCTATGTCTACACCAGCCTGTTGGATTACGCTGGCCCGGTGCAAAGCAGCCTTAGGGCCTGGTTCGGCTGGAACAACGCCAGCGATTACTGGTTTCCGGAAATCCGGAGCCTGGAAGGCGCTACCTTGATGATCGGCCTGGTACTCTACCCCTACGTGTACCTGCTGGCCCGGGCGGCGTTTCTCGAGCAGTCACCGTCGCTGTTTGCGGTCAGCCGCAGCCTCGGCCGCTCCGCTGTGAGCACGTTTTTCCGGGTGGTGCTGCCCATTGCCCGGCCCGCGGTCGCGGTCGGCCTGTCCCTGGTGCTGATGGAAACCCTGAACGATTTCGGCACCGTCGATTTCTTCGCCGTGCAAACCCTCACCGCCGGGCTGTTCGACACCTGGATGAACCTGGGCAACCTGGGTGGTGCGGCGCAGATCGCCACCACCATGCTTATGTTCGTGGTAATCCTGGTTACCCTCGAGCGTTACTCCCGGCGCCGCCAGCAACAGTTTGCCGCCCGGGACAACCGCGATCCGATTCAACGCTTCACCATCTCCGGGCCCAAGCAACTGGCCTGTTGGGTCGCTTGTGCCCTGCCCCTGCTGCTTGGCTTCATCATTCCCGGCTTCACTCTTGGTCTCTACGCCTGGGAGTACTTTGATGAGAGCTGGAACACCGACTTCATTCAGAACACCCTGAACAGCCTGTTCCTGTCCGGCACCGCCGCGCTGACCACGCTGCTGATCGGCGTTACCCTGGCTTACAGTCGCCGCCTGCACGACACCCGGGGCATGCAGGTGCTGATGCGACTCTCCAGCCTGGGCTATGCCATGCCGGGCGCAGTGCTTGCGGTCGGTGTGATTGTGCCGCTGGCCGGATTCGATAACTGGCTGGATGGTTTGGCGCGGGAATACCTGGGCGTGAGCACCGGCCTGCTACTGAGCGGGTCCACGTTTGCCCTGGTGTTTGCCTACACTGTGCGCTTCCTGGCGGTGTCGGCCGGCAGCGTTGAAAGCGCACTGCAGAAGATCACTCCGAGCATGGACATGGCGTCGCGTTCCCTGGGCCACACCCCGGGCAAGACCCTGGTGCGGGTGCATTTGCCGATGCTGCGGGGCACCCTGCTGACCGCCGCCCTGGTGGTGTTCGTTGATTGCATGAAAGAACTGCCGGCGACGCTGATTCTGCGCCCGTTCAACTTCGAAACCCTGGCCACCTACGTGTATCAGTTCGCCTCCGACGAGCGCCTGTTCCACAGCGCGCTGCCGGCCCTGATCATTGTGCTGGCAGGCATCATCCCAATCATCCTGATGAGCCGTTCCATCTCGAAAACCCGAACCATGGGCTAGGGGATGCCGCTGAGGCCCTCAGACGCTCACGCGTGAATGCACGTCCTTGACCACGAACCGGCCTTGAAAGACCGCCACTGGCTCCCGCTCGGGCTCGGTGGTGGGCTCGCCGCAAAACACCTCGGCGGTTAAATCCAGGCGCCCCTTGCCGGAACGGGCCAGACTCTTGCGAAACCTGGGCGGTATCTCGCCGCCGGGCAAGCGGCAGATAACGTAGAAATCCTGGTCTACCGGGTCGAGGTAATCGATATTGCCGTTCTGGACCACCACGGCGCCCCGCAAACCCAGATCGGCGAGGGCCAGCTCGGTCAGCCCCCAGGCCGCCGTGACCGCGGCGGAATAGACACTGCCGCCAAACCCCGTGCCCTGATGGTTGCGATTGGGCTGCAGCGGCGCCGACAGCAGCAAGGCGTGACCATCCCAGGACAGCAGGCGAATGCCCAGGGCCTCGGACAGCGGAATTTCCTCGTTGATACGTTTCTGGAAAAGGCTCAGTCGCCCCATATCATCCTCCTGATCTAGCACCAGTTTAGGCGGGCCGTGTGCCATTCCCTATGCGACTTACGTCGGCGTCAGGACAAAAAAAGCCCGGCTGAGCCGGGCCTTGTGTAGCAATGACAGAGCGGTGCGCTTACTGCCAGATCACGGGCTGTCGCTGGGCGTACCAGTTATCGACCTTCTCCTGGTAGGCATCCTCAACCACGTTCCGCTTCAGCTTCAGGGTCGGGGTCAGGAAGCTGTTCTCGATGGACCACTCATCGCTGACCACGGTGATGAACGCCAACTGCTCGTGCGGATCGACGGTCTTGTTCACCTCCTGAATCAGATTCTTGAAGCTGGCCTCAAGCTCTTTGCGGAAGGCTTCATCCGCCGCTTTCGGGCGAATCTCTTCACCGAGCATGACCAACGCGTGCGGCTGGGTCTGGTTGGCACCAGACACACAGACCATTTCGATGGCGTCGTGGGACATCAGACGGTTCTCGATCGGCGCCGGCGCAATGTACTTGCCCTTGCTGGTCTTGAAGATTTCCTTGATGCGGCCGGTCAGCTTCAGACGACCCATCTCGTCGATCTCACCCTTGTCACCGGTCTTCAGGTAGCCGTCCTCGGTGAACGCCTCCTTGGTCTTCTCCTCGTCCTTGTAGTAACCCATCATGGTGGCCGGGCTCTTCACCAGCACTTCGCCCTGCTCACTGATTTTCACGTCGACGCCAGGCAAGGCCTCGCCCACGTAACCGGTCCGCGAACGTCCGGGCTTGTTCATATGCGAATAGGCGAAGTTCTCAGACATGCCGTAGCCTTCCAGCAGCTCCAGCCCCAGATTGCGATACCAGTCCAGCACGTCGCTGGACAGAGGCGCCGAACCACTGCCGGCCAGCTTGACCTTGCTCAGGCCCAGACCCTTGAGAATCTTCTTCTTGATCAGCTTGTTGACCACCGGAATCTTCATCAGACGTTCCAGCTTCTGTTTCGGCAACTTCTGCAGCACACCGTGCTGGAACTTGACCCACAGACGCGGCACCGACAGGAACAGTGTGGGCTGGGCCCGCTGCAGATCCTGAACAAAGGTGTCGAGGGATTCGGCGAAATACAGCTGGAACCCGGTGTACAGGGAGCCGAGTTCGACGAAGGTACGCTCGAACACGTGGGCCAGCGGCAAGTAAGACAGCATGCGCTCTTCGCTGCCGACACCCAGGACCTGGGTACCACCGGCGGCGGAAAACGCCATGTTACGGAAGCTCAGCATAACGCCTTTCGGGCGGCCGGTGCTGCCGGAGGTGTAGACGATGGTGGCCAGCTCATCCGGATCGCGCTGGGTGTTCTCCTCCAGCGGCGGGTACTTGGCGACGATGTCGTCCCAGGTCTCGAAATCGTTGGGGGGGCTGAGCGGGAAGGAAATGCAGCGCACCGACTCGGGCACGCCTGGTTTCATCATGTCCCAGTCGTCCAGCTTGCCGACGAACAGCACGTCACACTCGGCATGGTTCAGGATGTAGTTGACCGTATCCGCATTCAGGGTCGGATACAGGGGAACGGAAATGTGACCGGCCATCCAGATGGCCCAATCCGTCATCACCCACTGCGCGCAGTTCTTGGAAATCAGGCCAATGCGGCTCTTTTCCGGGAGATTCAGTGACTTTAGGTAGGCTGCCATTCGACGGGCTTCGTCAACAGCACGGCCCCAGGTGTATTCCACCACCTTGCCTTCACCGATCGGTTGGGTCATGTAGAGGGAGTTGGCCTTGGTCACTTCCCAGTGGTAGACCATATCAAGCGGGAGCTTGTTCGTTGTGTCCATCGATCTTCCTTGCTTGCGTTGTTCGAGTTGTTCGGGATTATTATTAGACTTTCGTAGGGTATTTCAACACACATTTGCCCGTCAAAGTGTGACACACGCAAAACTATTGCATTTAGCAACTTTCTGCCGTTCTCACCGCTTCGGACCTCACAATCCTACCCAGAATACCCGGTGGCTGTGATAAACTTCCGCACCTTCGTATTTCTGAATATTAAGACCCTACCATAACCAGACATTGACTCGGAGACAAAGGCAAATGGCCAAGAGAACTCTGCGCACCCTGATTGGTGCAACACTGCTGGCAGCGGCGGGCCTGGTGCAGGCTGAAGACGTTCGCACCGTCGCCATCACGCAGATCGTCGAGCATCCGGCGTTGGATGCTGTCTATCAGGGCGTTAAGGACGAATTAGCCGAGCAGGGCTTCGAAGAAGGCAAGAACCTCGAAGTGATGCACGAGAGCGCGCAAGGCAACTCGGCCATTGCCTCTCAGATCGCTCGCAAGTTTGTGGGCGCCAGCCCTGACGTGATCGTGGCCATTGCCACCCCTTCGGCGCAGACCGTGGCCGCCGCCGCCCGCAAACTGCCTGTCATTTTCTCCGCCGTCACCGACCCGGTTGGCGCCAAGCTGGTGCCGAGCCTTGAAGCCTCCGGTACCAATATCGCCGGTGTTAGCGACATGCTGCCAATCGACAAGCATCTCGACATGCTGCAGCGGGTCATGCCCGACGCCAAGCGCATCGGCACTGTTTACAACCCAGGTGAAGCCAACGCGGTGTCTCTGGTCAATCTGCTCGAAGAACGCCTGGCCGCACGCGACCTGGAACTGGTCAAGGCCGCTGCCACCAAGACCTCAGAGGTGCTGGGTGCAGCCCGCTCCCTGGTAGGCAAGACCGACGCCATCTACCTGACCACTGACAACACCGTGATCAGCGCCGTCGAGGCCGTCATCTCGGTGGGCGAACGCGCCAGCATTCCGGTGTTTGCAGCGGACACCGCCACCGTTTCCCGCGGTGCGGTCGCAGCGCTGGGCTTCAACTATTACAATCACGGCCGCCAGACCGGCGCCATGGTTGCCCGCGTGTTGAATGGCACCAGCCCTGGCGACATGGCGGTGGAAACCATGGACACCCTGGACCTGTTCGTAAACCCGGAAGCCGCCGAGCGTATGGGCATCACCCTGTCTGATGACCTGATCCGGGACGCCAAAGAAGTCGTCAAAAGCGACAAGTAACGTCTGACCCAAAACGGGCGGACCCCAAAAGGGCCCGCCCGTTTTCTTTGACAGTGAAAATTACCCATGCTCAGTGAAATCGCACTCTATGGCGCCATTGAGACCGGCCTCATCTATGGCCTGGTCGCCTTTGGCATCTACATCTCTTTCCGGGTTCTCGACTTCCCGGACTTGACCGTCGATGGCAGCTTCCCTCTGGGTGCTGCTGTGGCCGCGATGCTCATCATCGCCGGCTGGAATCCGTGGATCGCCACCGGCGCCGCGGTTCTGGCCGGTATGGCGGCCGGTGCCGTGACCGCCCTGCTGAACGTCAAGCTGAAGATTCTGAATCTGCTGGCGTCCATTCTGACCATGATCGCGCTCTATTCGGTGAACTTGCGCATCATGGGGCGGCCCAACGTTGCCCTGCTGACCGAAGAGACCGTGCTCACCCCCTGGTATGAGCTGGATCTGGCCTTCCATCAGGTGCCCGTTGTTCTGTTCATTCTGGTGGTGATCGTTGCGCTGATTCTGCTGTGGCGCTTCATGAAATCGGAAACCGGCCTGGCCATGCGAGCCACCGGTGCCAACCCGCGTATGGCGCGAGCCCAGGGCATCGCCACCGGCGCCATGATCGTGCTCGGGGTTGCGCTGTCCAACGGCCTGGTCGGCCTGGCCGGCGCCCTGTTCGCCCAGAGCCAGGGCGCAGCCGATGTCACCATGGGTGTGGGCGTGATCGTCATCGGTCTGGCCTCCCTGATTGGTGGCGAGGCGGTTGTTACCCCGTCCACCGTGGTGCGGGCGCTGCTGGCCTGCGTGGTCGGTGCCATCGTCTACCGCCTCGCCATCGCGTTCGCATTGAATGCCGACGTACTTGGCCTGCAGGCCCAGGACCTGAACCTGATCACCGCCATTCTGGTGACCCTGGCCATCGTTCTACCCGGGGTACGCAGTTCCGTCATCGGCAAATTCACCCGTTCCAAGGCCTGAGGAGGCGATATGATCAGTGCAAGCGACCTCCGACTGACATTCGGCAAAGGCACCCCGCTGGAGAATCCAGCGCTCCGTGGCATGAGCCTGACCGTCAACCAGGGTGAATTCGTCACCGTCATCGGCAGCAACGGTGCCGGTAAATCCACCTTTCTGAACGCCCTCTCCGGCGAGGTGATGGTGGACAGCGGGGAGATCATCGTCGATAACACCGACGTCACCAAGCTGCCTACCCACAAACGCGCCGGCCAGGTAGCGCGGGTGTTCCAGGACCCCCTCGCCGGAACCTGCGAAGCCCTCTCCATCGAGGAAAACCTGGCGCTGGCGATCAAGCGCGGCCAGCGTCGCGGACTGACCGCGGCGGTCAAGAAACAGTACCTGGAGCAGTTCCGGGATAGCCTGTCATCCCTCAAGCTGGGACTCGAAGACCGCTTGGGTGACAAGATGGGCCTGCTGTCCGGCGGCCAGCGCCAGGCAGTCAGTCTGCTGATGGCCAGCCTCACTCCCTCCAGCATTCTGCTGCTGGACGAGCACACCGCGGCACTGGATCCGAAAACCGCCGCCTTTGTGCTCGAGCTGACCACCCAGATCATCGAGGAACAGCAACTGACGGCGCTGATGGTCACCCACAGCATGAAACAGGCTCTGGAAGTGGGTAGCCGCACCGTGATGCTGCATCAGGGCCAGGTGGTGTTCGACATTGCTGGCCAGGAGCGCGAGGGCCTGGAAGTCAAAGACCTGCTCGGTCTGTTTGAAAAGCAGCGTGGCCTGTCGGTGGACGACGACAGCCTGCTGCTCGGCTAAAACCCCGGGCGAGGCGGCCGCCACAACAGCAACAGCTGGTGGCCGCCCAGTTCCAGCTCCGACACTTCGCCCGGATAAGGGCTTTCCCGCGCAAAAAATAAACACAAGATGTAGTGGTGATCAATATTAGCCCGCAAGCCGTGGTTTTACCGCCTGTTTCAGGGTTTCAAGTTGCCGGCGATTGATTTTCTTTGCCCCTTCGGTCCATTCAATAGTTCTCTCCTTCTTCACAGAACACAATATCCTGTTATACTTTTCAAAAATAAGCCCATATATAGGGCCAGCTTCCAACAGCAGTATCCGCCGCCAGGCGGGCTCAATAGCGGCCTCAACCGGGCCAACAACAACGTTCTGAGCGAATAACCGGCCAATCCAGGCGCGTTTTTGATCAAGAATCAACCACTATATGTAGTGGTCATTCACGTTCTGGGTTCAAGGCCAATTTATGAGAATTCATGGGGTGCAGCGCTGTCCAACCGATGGTGCTGTCAAAAGACGACGTACTGAGAATACCGAGGGTGGCAATGAACGCTAAGGCACAGGCAGTGGTAACAACGATTCCGATGCAGGAAGCTTCGCTCGACATCTGGAACAGCAAATATCAGCTGAAAACCAAGACTGGCGAGCCCGTCGACAAGGACATCAATGCGACTTATGAACGTGTCGCAAAGGCCCTGGCCGAGGTAGAAGACAAAGCCGTGCGCACCAAGCACATGAAAGAATTCGTCTGGGCCCTGCAAAACGGTGCCATTCCAGCCGGACGAATCACCTCCAACGCCGGAGCCGAGGCGCATAAGCCGGCAACTTCCACGATCAACTGCACCGTGTCCGGCTCCGTTCAGGATTCCATGAACGATATCCTGGAAAAGAACCATGAGGCTGGCCTGACTCTGAAAGCCGGCTGCGGCATCGGTTATGAGTTCTCCACCCTGCGTCCGAAAGGCGCCTATGTGGCCGGTGCCGGTGCCACCACTTCCGGCCCACTGTCGTTCATGGATATCTTCGACCGCATGTGCTTCACCGTGTCCTCTGCCGGTGGCCGTCGCGGTGCCCAGATGGCCACTTTCGACGTTCACCACCCGGACGTGATCGACTTTATCCAGGCCAAGCGTGAAGACGGTCGCCTGCGCCAGTTCAACCTGTCCCTGCTGATCACCGAAGACTTCATCGAAGCCGTTCGCAATGGCGACGACTGGCACCTGTCGTTCCCGGTCACCGAAAAAGAAGTGGAAGACGAAGGCCTGGACCTGTCCGACGACAGCCAGTTCGTGTACCGCGACTTCCCGATCCTCGACGGTTACGTGGTTAACGACGAAGGCAAGGTGGCGTGCCGGATCTACCGCACCCTGAAAGCCCAGTTCATCTGGGACACTATCATGACCTCCACCTATGACTATGCCGAGCCAGGCTTCATCCTGATCGACAAGGTCAACCAGATGAATAACAACTGGTTCTGTGAGGACATCCGGGCCACCAACCCCTGCGGCGAGCAGCCTCTGCCGCCTTACGGCAGCTGCCTGCTGGGTTCCGTGAACCTGACCATGTTCGTGGACTACCCGTTCACCGACAAGGCCAGCTTCAACTACGAGAAGTACCGCAAGGTGGTGGGCATCTTCACCCGCATGCTGGACAACGTGGTGGAAATCAACGGCCTGCCGCTGGAAGAACAGCGCCACGAAATCACCTACAAGCGCCGCCACGGCATGGGCATTCTGGGCCTGGGGTCTACCCTGGCGATGCTGCGCATGCCGTACGGCTCTGAGGAATCCGTGCAGTTCACCGAAGAAGTGGTGCGCGAGATGGCCGTGGAAGGCTGGCGCCAGTCCCTGGCCCTGGCCGAAGAGAAAGGTGTGGCGCCGATCATGGACGACGAGTTCGAGATCACGCCGAAGATGCTGAGCAAGTGCCCGCAGCTGTCCGAAGACGGCTACAAGCTGGGCGACAAGCTCAAGGGCCGGGTTCTGCACGCCAAGTACAGCAAGTACATGCAGCAGATTGCCAGCGTCGAGCCGAAGCTGGTGGAAGAGCTGGCCGCCAAGGGCGGACGCTTCACCCACCACACCTCGATCGCCCCGACCGGCACTATCAGCCTGTCCCTGGCCAACAACGCCAGTAACGGTATCGAGCCGAGCTTCTCGCACCATTACGCCCGTAACATCATCCGCGAGGGCCGGAAAACCAAGGAAAAGGTAGACGTGTTCTCGTTTGAGCTGCTGGCCTACCGCCACATGGTCAATGCCGGAGCCATGCCGTTCTCCGAGGACGAGGACAAGAAGCTGCCGAGCTACTTCACCACCTCGGACGACGTGACACCGTCCCAGCACGTGGACATTCAGGCAGCCGCGCAGAAGTGGGTAGATTCCTCGATTTCCAAGACCGCGAACGTTCCGACAGAATTCGCGTATCAGGATTTCAAAGACATTTACCTGTACGCCTACGACAAGGGCCTGAAGGGCTGCACCACCTTCCGTTTCAACCCGGAAGCGTTCCAGGGCGTACTGGTTAAAGAGAAAGATCTCGAGAACACCGAGTACGAATTCACCCTGGACGATGGCAGCAAGGTCACTCTCAAGGGCAACGAGCAGGTCGAGTACGACGGTGAGATCCACAACGCCGCCAACCTGTTTGACGCCTTGAAAGAAGGCACTTACGGCAAGTACTGATCCGGGAACCGACACAGGACAACGACCATGACAGTGAAAATCAGCAACAAAATCGTCGGCTACCGCGTAAAGAAAGCCGACGCGCAAGCGGAAGCTCCGGCAGCGAGCAGCCCGGAAACGACACCGGTAGAGATGAACGAGCACATCGAACGGCCGGACTTCCTGCTGGGCACCACCTATAAGATCAAGCCGCCGATCGGCGAGCATGCGATGTACATCACCATCAATGACATTCTGCTCAACGAAGACACGGACCACGAGAGCCGTCAGCCCTACGAGGTGTTCATCAACTCCAAGTCGATGGAACACTTCCAGTGGGTCATCGCCCTCACCCGCGTTATCTCCGCGGTTTTCCGCAAGGGTGGCGACGTGACCTTCCTGGTGGAAGAGTTGCGCTCGGTGTACGACCCGAACGGTGGTTACTTCAAGAAAGGCGGCGTGTTCATGCCGTCCCTGGTGGCCGAGATTGGCGCGGTGATTGAAAAGCACCTGAAGGCTATCGGTCTGCTGGAAAGCGAGGAAATGAGCGAGACCACCAAGCGCATCCTGGCGGAAAAGCGGGCGGAATTCGAAGCCAGCCAGAGCACCGCCACCAACGACGAGAAGGCCAGCGACTATCCGGCCAACGCCACCATGTGCGGCAAGTGCAGCACCAAGGCAGTGATCGTGATGGATGGTTGCGCCACCTGCTTGTCCTGCGGTGACAGCAAGTGCGGCTAAAGCTGGCGCCTTGAAGAAGTCACCCAAAGGCCCGAAAGCAAACGCTTTCGGGCCTTTGTTTTTTTGGGCGTGCCGATTGGCGCCGTTCGTTGTAATGTGGCAACTATGGAAACCATCGTCCCCTCCATCGTCTTTATCATCGCCGTCTTCGTGGCGGTGCAAATCTTCAAAAAAGCACGCGTCGCCCAACGGGCGAAACTGATTGATCGCTACCCCTTCCCCCCGTCGCTGCCTGACAAGGTCCGCGAGAAATACCCGCACTTGAGCGATCGAGAGCTGGAGCAGGTAGTGCATGGGTTACGGGAGTACTTTCACCTTTGCAATATCGCTGGCCGGCGCATGGTGTCCATGCCGTCCCAGGCGGTCGACATTGCCTGGCACGAATTCATTCTATTCACCAGAAAGTACGAGCAGTTCTGCAAGCGGGCGCTGGGCCGGTTTCTGCACCACACCCCGGCGGAAGCCATGAAATCTCCGACGGAGGCCCAGGCCGGCATCAAGACCGCCTGGAAGGTGTCCTGCTTTCGGGAAAACCTGCAACCGAAATCGGCGACCAAACTGCCCCTGCTATTTGCCATGGATTCGGCCCTGAAGATTCCGGATGGTTTTAAATACTCTCTGGATTGCGCCAAGCCTGGCAGCAACGGCTACTGCGCCGGCCACATTGGCTGCGGTTCGGGCTGCGGCGGTTGTTCGGGCGACTCGTCCGGATGCAGTGGCGGCTGCGGCGGTGACTAACCCCCCTCAGGAGGACACGCACGGATGAAAACCATCGGCCTGCTGGGCGGCATGAGTTGGGAATCGACCCAGAGTTATTACCGGTTGATCAACGAGGGTGTGAAGACGCGCCTGGGTGGACTGCATTCGGCCCGCTTGGTTCTGTACAGCGTTGATTTCGCCGAGATCGAGCGCCTGCAACACCAGGGCGATTGGCCGGCCCTGGCAAACTTGCTGTCGGAGGCGGCGGCATCGCTGCAGGCCGCCGGCGCGGAGTTTCTGGTCATTGGCACCAACACCATGCACAAGGTGGCGCCGGAAATTTCCCGCGCGGTCGATCTCCCGCTGCTGCACATTGCCGACGCCACCGCCCAAGCATTGCAAGCCGATGGCATAAAAAGTGTGGGCTTGCTGGGTACGCGCTTTACCATGGAGCAGGCGTTCTACCGGGAACGACTGGAGCAGGCGGGCATCCAGGTGGTCATTCCAGAGCCGGAGGAGCGTGAGCTAATCCACCGGGTAATTTACCAGGAACTGTGCCAGGGCCAGATCCTTGCGGAGTCCCAGGCCGACTACCTGGCCGTGGTTGACCGGTTATCGGCTCGCGGAGCCCAGGCGGTGATCCTGGGTTGCACCGAGATCGGCTTGCTGCTGCGCCAGTCCGACACCGACGTGCCACTGTACGACACCACCGAGATTCATGCCCAGGCGGCGGTGACTCAGGCCCTCGATTAAAGCCTGGAGACTCGCACAGGCTGAGACCCATTTTGGTTGCCCTGCCGTACCCCTTCGGTGTGATGCAGTGGTCTTAACCCAATGGAGCCCAGCCATGAGCAAACCCATCGTTGCCGACAACAAGCCCAAGAAGGTCAAGCTGGAACAGGGTGAGGAATACCTGTTCTGCGCCTGCGGGCACTCCTCCGACCAACCCTTCTGTGACGGCAGCCACGCCAAAGCCGACACCGACCTGACCCCGAAGAGCTTCACGGCGGAGAAATCCGAGGAGGCGTTCCTGTGCCAGTGCAAGCACACCAAGAACCCGCCTTTCTGCGACGGTAGCCACAAGCAGTTCGACAACAAGCAGGTTGGTAAGGCCGGACCAGGTGTCGAAAAAAACGAATCGCAGTCGGCACCGGAGGCTGAGCCCACCAGGGAGGAACCGACCGTCGCCTTTATTCATGAGCTGGCGCGGGACGGCCTGGAAAAAATGGGACGCCACGGCCCGACCACCGCCATGGGCGTGCCCCGGCACAGCCTGCCCCATTGGGATGACCTGCAGATCATGGTGGCGCAAATGGCGAAACAGCCGCTGCTGGAGGACGTCGAGGTAGCTACCGAGCTGGTCATCGGCCCCGAGGCGAAAAAACCGCTGACCCTGTCCATGCCGCTGTTCGTCTCTGACATGAGTTTTGGCGCCCTGTCGGAGGAAGCCAAGATCGCCCTCGCCCGCGGTGCGGAAATGGCCGGCACCGGTATCTGCTCCGGCGAGGGCGGCATGCTGCCGGAGGAGCAGGCGGAAAACTCGCGGTACTTCTATGAGTTGGCCAGCGCCAAGTTTGGCTATGACGAAAAGCTGCTGAAAAAGGTTCAGGCCTTCCATTTCAAAGGCGGCCAAGGCGCCAAGACCGGTACCGGCGGGCACCTGCCCGGCAACAAGAACACCGCGAAGATTGCCGAGGTGCGCGGGATTCCCGAGGGTGAGCCGGCCATTTCCCCGCCCACGTTCGAGGACCTGCATTCGGTGGAAGATTTCCAGCGCTTCGCCGATCACGTCCGGGAACTGACCGGGGGCATCCCTGTCGGCTTCAAGCTCAGCGCAAATCACATTGAACGGGACATCGGCTTTGCCCTGGATGCCGGCGCTGACTACGTCATTCTCGATGGTCGCGGTGGCGGCACCGGCGCGGCACCGGCACTGTTCCGGGATCACATCAGCGTGCCGACCATTCCGGCCCTGGCCCGGGCCCGCCGCTATCTCGACGACCGCGGTGCCAGTGGCCGGGTCACCCTGATCGTGACCGGTGGCCTGAGAGTGCCGGCGGATTTCGTGAAAGCCCTGGCCCTGGGTGCCGACGGCATCGCCATCGCCAACAGCGCCATCCAGTCGATTGGCTGCGTCGCAGCGCGCATCTGCAACACCAACAACTGCCCCGCCGGCATCGCCACCCAGAAGGCGGACCTGCGCCAGCGCCTGAACGTCGACAAGTCCGCCAGACAGTTGAACAATTTCCTCGGTGCTTCGGTCCAGCTGATGCAGGTCATGGCCCGGGCGTGCGGCCACGACCATCTGAACCGATTCAACGCTGACGATCTGGCTACCTGGAATCGCGACATGGCGCTGCTGAGCGGAGTCCGCTACGCCGGTGTTGCCGACCCATCCTTCTGAACCTTTACCGAGCTGGGTTTGGGCGCTGTGGCTTCGGCCGCAAGTGCCCTCACCCGGTCAAAGTCTTCGTCCGTGAACACGCCATTGACTCCGGAGACGGCAGCCAGTTTCATCCCGTGCCGAAGACCCAGCTGATAGATTTCCCGAACTTTCTCCCACTCGATATTGCGCCCCAGGGTGAAGTTCTCAAACCGCCCCTCGAGCGCCAACACGATGGTCTCAGCCAGGCAGGCATAGGCGATGCCAGTCGGTAGCCCGATGTCTTTCATGGTCACATTACCGGGCAGCTCAATTTCGCCCGACTCGATCACCAGCACATCCGGGCGTTTGGCAACGTCTTCCGCTGGGATATCCAGTGGTCGGGCGACATCAGTGATCACGCAGCCTGGCTTTACTTTCATGATATCCAAAATGCGTTTGCCGGCACCGGAGGTGGCAGTAACGATCATGTCCATGTTCGCCAGATCATGATCCGCCGCACCGGCCACAAAAACCCGGGCTCCCGGTGTCTCCTGCTCGATGGCCTCTTTTAAAACAAGCAGCTTGGCGGGTTCCGGTGCGGCCAGGTAGATCTCCTCCACCGCCTTGGCGAGCAGACGGGCGCAGACCGATCCGATGGCACCGGTAGCCCCCACCACCATGGCCTTGCCGGCCATTTTGCCACTCGGTCCGACCCCGACCAAGCCAATCCGCTTTACCGCCTCGTGTGCCGCCCAAAGGGCTCCTGAAGCGCTGTAACTGTTACCCGTGGTGATCGGCAACGGCGCCCGTTTGGCCACGGTGATGCCGGCATCCCCCACCACCTTAGTAAAAGCGCCCAGCCCCATGATCTGGGCGCCCAGTTTTTTCGCCAGCCTGGCCGCCGCCAACAGCCGAGCATAGGTGAACTCCGGGCCGTGGCCCATGATTTCGCGCGGGGTTCCGCCCACGGTGATCAGCCAGCCCTCGGCTTCATCACCGGTGGGTGACCGGACCCCTGATACTTTCGAATAGATGAAGGGCGGACTATACGCCACTGCCTTTTCCACCAGGTTCATCACCGGCGCCGGAGCCCGCTCGGCGAGCCAATGCAGCGCTGGCGTCTTGGTGAGGTATTGCTGGGACAGCGGGTGAATCACAAAGGCAAACCGGTTTACCCGCCGATAACCGCTTGGGTAAAGCAGCCTCGGTTTGATGCCCAGACTCTGGATAACCTCCAGATAGTCATCGGGCCCAAGCTGTTCCGGGGTCCGCGCCCGCACTGCGCTGATCATGGCCTCCAGAACGTTCATACCCAGCGGCCTGTCGTCGAGCCAGGGGCTGTAATCCACCACCAAGGCCACCCGTCGAGACCGCATCCAGTCCAGCGCCGATTCGGTCACCCGGGAAGTGATGATGGTTTTGCCATCCAGTTGTTTCTGGCTGAAGTCCGCCAGGTCGCCAATACTGGCCACGATCACATGGGCAGTTTCAACCGCCTGGTCCAGTGACCCTTTGACCAGGCCTTCTCCCAACCGGAAAAGTGGGCTGTGCCGCAAACTGCCTACGGCAGCGAGAAGGGTCGGTCTGTACAGCACTGGCGCCACCAGGGCGCTGTAGGTTTCAAGCTGCTCCAGGGAGGTCAGCATGCGGGGCAGGCCCAGATCCTGATACGGGTCGGCGAAATACAGGTTGTCCGTGTGCTCTGCGAGAGCCCTGGCAATGCGATAGCCGGCCTGGCCATTGATGAACAGCACCCTGGCATTGTCGAAGAAGTGATTGAGTTCAGACTGGGTGTGACGAATCGCCCATTCCTGAAGAATGCGTCTAAGGCCCGAGCCGGTTGTCACCGGCTTATCCGCCACGCAGGCCTCCAGTCGTTCGGTAGCCGGGTGCCTCAGCTGCTGCTCACCAATGCGGTAATGGTCATGAACCATGCTCAGGCCAATGGCATCGGCCTGATCATGCACCGATTCCAGTATCGACTCGGCACGATCGAGATCGTCGTCGGCACCGAGCCGAATTACCCGAAAGTGCTGGCCCTGAAATTCGGTTTCCCAGTGATAGTCGAACTCGGACGAGCCCAGGCTGACGCTGACCACGGTTTTCATGGTTCGAGGCTCCGCTTAGCCCAGCAGATACTCTAAGGCTATACCACCTGTGCTGCTTCTGCCTTGGTGCAGATCAAATTTCACCCAGTCATGGACCGTCTACACTATTCAAAGGCAAACCCCATAGGCACAACCCCATTCCCTGCCCTGCACCAGCTTTGGAGGCGTATTTCATGAGTATTCAGGACGAACTGGCGGCCACCACGGAGAAACTGATTCAGCCCGGCCAGGGCATACTGGCCGCCGACGAAAGCCACCCCACCATCGCCAAGCGGTTCGCGGCGATTGGGGTCGAGTCCAACGAGGACAAACGCCGGGAATACCGCAGCCTGATTCTGTCCGCCCCGGGCTTGGGCGAATTCATCAGCGGCGTGATCCTGTTCGAGGAAACCCTGGGGCAACAGAGTCTTGAGAACACCCCTATCCCCAAACTCTTGGAGAGCCAGAGCATCGTGCCTGGCATCAAGGTGGATAAGGGCAAACAGGCGTTGGTGAACGCACCGGGAGACGAGATTACCCTGGGCCTTGATGGCCTCGAGGACCGCCTGGAAATTTACAAGAATGCGGGTGCACGCTTCGCAAAATGGCGCAATGTCTTCCACATCTCGGATCTGCTGCCATCGCGCCAGGCGGTCGAAGCCAACGCCGAGGTGCTGGCGCGCTACGCGGCCATCTGCCAGTCCGTGGGGGTGGTGCCCATCGTCGAACCCGAGGTGTTGATCGACGGCGATCACAGCATCGAACGCTGCGGTGATGTAAGCGAACAGGTGCTGCGCGAGGTCTTCACCGCCCTGGCCCGCCATCGGGTCCAGCTGGAAACCATGATCTTGAAGCCCAGCATGGTCACGCCGGGCAAAGACAGCCCGAAGGCAACCCCGGAACAGGTTGCGGAAGCCACGCTACGGGTGTTTCGCCGAGTCGTGCCAGCAGCGGTGCCCGGCATCAATTTCCTGTCTGGCGGCCAGACCCCGGAGGAGGCCACCCTGAATCTGAATGCCATCAACAGCATGGGCAGCCAGCCCTGGCAGTTGAGCTTCTCCTACGGGCGGGCACTGCAGGAGCCGGCGCAAAAAGCCTGGGCCGGCGATTTGGCCAACGGACCGGCGGCCCAGGAGGCCATGCTCAAGCGGGCCAGGCTGAACGGTGCCGCCCGCAGCGGCACCTACAGCCCGGCCATGGAGGCCTAGGCTCAGTTACAGCCCTCGGTGCACTCGCCGCCACCGTTGAACGCCATGGTGCGACCACTGAGGGGCACGTGGGTGGGCACGTTGACCAGTTCCCGGAATTGCGCCGTCCGGGTGCCCTGCTTTACCGCGCCGCCTTCGGTGGCGGGCTCGTTGGCGTGGGAAGCGATCACCGCCTTGGGCTGTATCAGGTCATTGATCACGTAGGCGGCTTCTTTCGGGCCAGTGGTGTAGGTGTCGCCGATGTTCATCACCACCAGCTCGGCCCCGTAATGATCCTTGACCACCAGCTCCTGCTCGGCGGTAATGCCGGTATCACCGGACAGGTACACCACCAGGCCGTTGGAGAAGGTCAGCACATACCCGGTCGGTGGCCCCACACTGGCGCCGACACCGGCTGCTTGCAGGTAGTCCGCCAGCGGGCCCGACAGGAAGCCAGGTGACACGCCGTTGCTGTGCACCGCCGGCACGGTCGTGAAGGCAACGCCGCCGATTTCCTGCTCGGCACCGAAACGCACCAGCATGGAGTTACCGGGGTCGGCGCCGGCGGCACGGAGCTTGGCGGCGAAGAACGCCGGCATCTCGCTACCGGTCAGAATCTTGGCCTTTTTCTTGACCGCAATATCCACGGTATTGGACTGCGGCAGGGTCGACACCGAAGTCTTGGGCGCGGCACATGTGCCGGCATTGGGCTCGGCGATGCGAGAGTCACCAACGTGGTCGCCGTGCATGTGGGAGACCAGAATCACGTCGATGTCGCCGAGCCGGGGATCGTCCGGGCCGGCCACGGTGCGTCCCGCGTCGTAGAGGATTCGGGTGCCGTTCGGGTCCTCGAAAATCAGTGCCCGGTCACGGCTGCAGAACTCACCGTCGTGACTGCCCAAGGGTGTGACCTTAACGTCGCTTGCGTTTGCGCTGGCCGACACGCCAAGCGCTAGGCAGAAACCGCCGGCCAAGGCCGTCAGTGATCGCCGTGCTGAGTGCTTTATCATGTGCGCTTTCCCCCTGCTTTTCCCTGGTGGTGTTGTTCTTCAACCACGACAGTTACGAGCGACTGTCCACTTCGTACCAGTGTAGTCCGCCCGCAGGGAGCAAAAGGTTAAGGAAAGGTCTTCTGAGGGGCTGGGGGTATGGGGGCCCGATAGCGCAGTAATCAAGCCGCGCGGGACTTGGAACCGGCCGCCTCCGGGCCCTGTTCCAGGCAGGCCAGCATGGGCGCCACTTCCCGAAGTTTTCGAGCCTGGGGCCACAGGGTCTCGGCCTCGGCAAAGCCCTGGCGCAGGAAATTCATCCACTGCTTGATACGACCGGTGACATACCGGTCCTCCAGCCAGCCTTGCAGCACTTCCGC
>JBPEXK010000256.1:0-1034 GCA_052031745.1 Marinobacter sp.
CTCGTCGTCGACGACGCCAAATTCAGCAGTATGGTGGTTGGCCGCACGCTGCGAAATGCCGGATATCGCGACGTACGTGTCGCCAATAATGCGCCCGCGGCCCTCGAGCTGATTGAACAGCGCCCGGTAAGCGTGCTGATTGCCGACTGGCTCATGCCGGAAATGGATGGCCTGCAGCTCACCGATCAGGTGCGGCAACAGGACGAGCAGAACAACCACTACACCTACGTGATCCTGCTCACCGCCCGGGAAAGTGTGGCGGCCCTGTCGGAAGCCTTCGACCGGGGCGTGGACGATTTCATCTACAAGTCCGACATGACCAAACAGCTGATCCCCCGGATCTTTGCCGCCGATCGCATGGCGGATCGGCAAAACACCCTGCTGAAGGCCAATGCCCTGCTGGTGGAGAACAACCGGGAACTGGAGTCCTCCAACATCATCGATCTTGAGACCGGCCTGGGTAACAACCGTTATGGCCGAGACCGCCTGGCCAAAATGCTGCGCCACGCGGAATCCCGCGGCGGCGCCAGCGCCTACGTTCTGTGCGGTATTCGCAACTGGCAGGACCTGAAGCGCAAGCACCCGCCCACGGTAATGAGCGAGCTGGCGGTGGGCATCGCCCGACGCCTGACCACGCTGGTGCGACCCATCGACGCCCTATGCCGGGTGGGCGACAACCAGTACGCCCTGATCGCCCACTTCCCCAACAGCGACCATTGCAGCACCACGGCCTTCCGACGGGTGTTCGACGGCATCAACCACAAGGCGATAAAGACCACGGCCGGCTACATCTCCGTGGAGGCGGGTATGGTGTTGTGCAAGGTAGATGCCCAGTTCGGTACCCCGACGGTACCCGAGGTGGAGCGCACAGCGGTTCAAGGCCTGGTGGACGCTTACGAGACCCGACGCTTTACCGAAACCGCGCCGGACATCAAGGCCGAGGCGTGATACGAACTTTGCCCGTTCTCGAACACTCGGTAACAGTGCGACACACTTAAGCCACAGACACCCGAATGGGAAAGCCCTATTCTGAG
>JBPEXK010000257.1:0-2308 GCA_052031745.1 Marinobacter sp.
GTGGCTTCCTCGTCGTTGGCGAGCTGACTGATGGCGACCAGGTCTTCGATAAGCTCCCGAATCTCATCCGGCGCCTGGCCCAGAGACTCACCGGCGGACAGCGCCATGCCTTCGAGGAAACCGCGCACCCAGGCCACCAGGGCCTCCAGGCGCTGCTCGATGGCGTACTCATCGTCTGGCAACAAAGGATGGAAACTCATGTCGGCCGATTTCAAGAGCGACAGCGTCTGCTCGTAGGCCTTGTTCATAAACGGCGCCAGATCGGCAGACTCATCGGCGGCATTTTCGGGTAGCCCCATGTGTTCACACACCATGTTCAGCCACTCCGGCTCCTTGATACGGGAGCCCGCGGCCAGCCGACCACAGAGCACGCCGTGCAATTCGGACGGGTGACTGAAGGCCTTATGGGCGGTAAAAACGTTGGCCCAGCGCTCGAATTCGGCAGCGCGGGCCGCACCGGAGGTGTCGGTTTCGGACATGAACCGTGCCATTCCTGTGTTGTTGAATGAAGTCCCTATCCTAGCATTCAGGCGCTTTCAAGACACTTTTCCGTTGCCAACGTCAGTGGATCTAAGCAAAATGTTATAACGTATCAATTTAACCAAGGGACTCTGTCATGCCTGCCACGCCGTCACGAGCTTTGCTGCTGCCAGCCCTGCTGGCCTGCACCTACTCCGCTTCCGCTGACAACCTCAGCGCTCACCAACACGGCTACGCCGAGCTGCAAGTGGCATTCTCCGGCCAGACCGTTGAGTTACGGGCGCTGTCGCCTGCTTACAATTTGCTGGGCTTCGAACACAAACCACGGTCTGAGGCGGAACACCAGGCCGTTGAGGAAACGCTGCATTGGCTCGAGGAAAACCCACTGATCACCACCAGCGCGTCGTCTTGCACCCTGCAGAGCAGCGAGGTGCAGTACGCCTACGCCAAGGCCGGGGAAAGGGGCTCGGACCATCACGATGACCATGACGAACACCACGGCGAACACGGCCACGATGACGAGCATGACCATGGCAAAAACACCCATTCCGACATCGAGGTCAGCCAGACTTTAAACTGCTCGGACCTGAGCGCCGACAGCCAATTGATCAGCAAGGTTAGCGAGCGTTTTCCCGCCCTCGAGCACCTGACCATTCAATGGTCCGGGCCCGATGGCCAGGGAGCGCTGCGCCTGGAACATGGCGAAACCAGTTTCCGGCTTACGCGCTGACGTTACTGCTCGTAGGGCTCCACCGATTCGGCGACGATCGAGTAGGACGAGGTGCCCATGACGTTCTCGGTGCGCTCGATGACCAGCGTACCCTCGATCCAGACTGGATCGTACAGCGCCTCGAGCTTGAATCCCTCGCGGTACTTCACGTGGATGATCTGGTTGGGCGGCGGTGGCGGCACATGGATGCAGGCGCCGTAGTATGGCACCAGGAAGAATTCGAGGATTTCCATGTCCTCGGTGGTTTTCAGCGGCACCACGAAGCCGGGAATGCGGGCATCCACGTTGGCCATTTCCGGCACCACGCGCCCGGTCATGATTTCGTCGGGCAAAAGCGCTGGGCCATCGCCCTCGTGCTGCACTTCTGGCATATTTTCCAGCAGAGCCAGATCCTCAGCGGGCATCAGCTCCAACCAATCGAGCTCCCGAGGCTCGGCCTGGACAGCCAGGGAATGGATCAGCAGGGCGACAGCCAAGCCGGACCAGAGGCCGCGGCGAATAAAACGATACATCAGAACGTGATCTCCAGAATAACGGGGCACGGAATTTCGGCAATCATACACCGGACACAAGACGAGCTACATGGTCAGCACCACGGACTCCAGCCACGCGCCAACATCGCCGGCCCTTCGGGCGCTGGTCACCACAGACCTCACCTACCGATGGGGACCTCGGCAACCGGCACTGACCTTCCCCAACCTCGACTTACCCCTGGGCCAACACCTGTTCCTTCGGGGCGCGAGCGGCAGCGGCAAGAGCACTCTGTTAAGCCTGCTATCGGGCATGCTGACCCAGGAATCCGGCTCTGTGCGGGTGCTGGGCAAACGCCTTGAACACCTGAGTGCCGGCCAACGGGATCGGTTCCGGGCCGACCATATCGGCGTGATTTTCCAGCAGTTCAACCTGGTACCCTACCTGACCGCGGAGGCCAACGTGACCCTGCCCTGCCGCCTGTCGGCGCACCGGCTCGATGCTGCCGACCCTGCCCCCCAACAGGAAGCGGGCCGCCTGCTGACCGCCCTCGCGATTCCCCGGGACTGCTGGCACCGCAAGGTGACCCAGCTGAGCATCGGCCAACAGCAGCGCATTGCCGCCGCG
>JBPEXK010000258.1:0-16486 GCA_052031745.1 Marinobacter sp.
GAGACCCTGAAACCTGGCACCCTGCTGGTGACACCCGGAGACCGGGAGGACATCGTGGTGACCACCGCCGTGGCTGCCCTGAATGGCGTCCCGCTGGCTGGATTGATGCTGACCGGTGGTATGCTTCCCGACTCCCGGGTGATCGACCTCTGCCGCCGCGCCCTGGACACTGGCCTGCCGGTGCTGGCCTCGGACACCAACACCTACGAGACTGCCCACATGCTGGCGAACCTGTCCTCGGCCATCCCGGTGGACGATCCCGACCGAATTGACCAGGCCATGGAAGCGGTCGCGACCCGCATCGACACCGAGTGGCTGCAGGACCACCTGAAGGTCCAGCGCCAGCGCCGACTGTCCCCACCGGCGTTCCGCCATCAGCTGTCCGAACGCGCCCGCGCCGCCAACAAACGCATCGTTCTGCCTGAAGGCAACGAGCCCCGTACCGTCCAGGCCGCCATCATCTGCCATCAGCGTGGCCTGGCCCGCTGCGTACTGATCGGCGAACCCGGTGATATCAGCAGCGTCGCCAAATCCCAGGGCCTGACCCTGCCGGACGATCTGGAGATCATCGACCCCGCCAAGGTACGGGCCGATTACATCGCGCCCATGGTGGAGCTGCGCAAGCACAAGGGTCTCGCGCCGGACATGGCGGAAGCGATGCTGGAGGATCACGTGGTGCTCGGCACCATGATGGTCGCCGAAGATGAAGCCGATGGCCTGGTCTCGGGTGCCGTCCACACCACCGCCAACACCGTGCGCCCGGCCCTACAGCTGATCAAGACCCACGAACACGCCCGGGTGGTGTCATCCGTCTTCTTCATGCTGCTGCCAGAACAGGTAGTGGTGTACGGCGATTGCGCCATCAACCCGGACCCGAATGCCGAAGAGCTGGCCGACATTGCCATTCAGAGCGCGGAATCGGCGGAGGCCTTTGGTATTGAGCCGGTGGTGGCCATGATCAGCTACAGCACAGGCGAGTCTGGCAGTGGTCAGGACGTGGAAAAGGTGCGCGAGGCGACCCGCATCGCCCAGGAACGTCGCCCGGATCTGCTGATCGACGGTCCGTTGCAGTACGATGCCGCCGCCATCGAAAGCGTGGCACGCAGCAAGGCGCCGGACAGCAAGGTAGCCGGCCGCGCTACAGTCTTCGTGTTCCCGGATCTGAATACCGGCAACACCACCTACAAGGCGGTGCAGCGCAGTGCCAAAGTGGTGAGTATCGGTCCGATGCTTCAGGGCCTCAGGAAACCGGTGAACGACCTGTCCCGGGGCGCGCTGGTAGAGGACATCGTGTTCACCATCGCACTCACTGCCGTGCAGGCCAAACAGGTGGAGGATGCCCGGCGTGGCTAAGCGCCGGCCGGGCCAAGCTTAGCGCTTGATGCTCTTCTGGCGGGGTTTCTTGATGCGCCGGCCCTTCTTCAGGTCATTGTCTTTTTTGACCTTCTGACGCGGCGTTAGGCGGTCCACTTTGCCAGCAAACGGGTTTTCACCGGATTTGAATTCAAATCGGATCGGTGAGCCCGTTACGTTCAGCACCTTGCGGAAGGTGTTTTCCAGGTAGCGCTTATAGGCACCCGGCAGGGCATCAACCTGGTTACCGTGAACCACGATCACCGGCGGGTTGGAGCCACCCTGGTGGGCAAAGCGCAGCTTGATCCGGCGACCCTGGACCATCGGCGGCTGGTGCTGGGCCACGGCGTCCTGCAGGATTGCAGTCAGCCGGTTGGTGGGCCATTTGGCCATGGCGGAGTCGTAGCAGTCCTGCACCGACTCGTACATTACCCCCACGCCGGAACCGTGCAGTGCGGAGATGTAGTGTTTGTCGGCGTAGTCCAGGAAATCGAGGCGGCGCTTGACCTGCTCCTTGACCTTGGCCCGGTCCTCCGGGTCCATGCCGTCCCACTTGTTTACCGCGATCACCAGGGAACGTCCGGCATCCAACACAAAGCCGATCAGGTGCAGGTCCTGATCAACCAGCCCTTCCCGGGCGTCAATCACCAGGATCACCACATGGGCATCTTCGATGGCCTGCAGCGTCTTGATGATGGAGAACTTCTCAACCGTTTCCCTAACGTTCTTGCGCCGGCGAACCCCGGCGGTATCGATCAGGGTGTATTCCTCGCCCTGGCGCTCGTAGGGGATGTAGACGCTGTCTCGGGTGGTGCCGGGCATGTCGTATACCACGACCCGGTCCTCACCGAGCATGCGATTGACCAGCGTCGATTTGCCCACGTTCGGGCGCCCGACCACGCCAATCCGGATGCCCGGGTAGCGATCGGCGCTGTCGGCCGCTTCCCGCTCCTCGTCGGAGGGCAGCAGCAAATCCAGCATGGAGCGAATGCCGCGGTTGTGGGACGCGGCAATCAGGAAGGTGGACTCAAACCCGAGGCTGTAGAAATCCGCGGCCGCGATGTCCGGGTCCTGGCCATCGGTTTTGTTCACCACCAGATGCGCCTGTTTGCCGGACCGACGAAGATGGTCGGCGATGGTCTGGTCGCCCGCGGTCAATCCGGCGCGCCCATCGACCAAAAACAGGACGATATCGGCCTCTTCCACCGCCTGCAGCGATTGCCGGGCCATTTCCGCATCCAGACCTTCCTCGTCACCGGTCAGGCCACCGGTATCGATAACGATGAAGCGCTGGCCCTCGTAGTTGCCCTCACCATACTTACGGTCGCGGGTGAGGCCGGGAAAATCCGCGACCAGGGCATCCCGGGACCGGGTCATCTGGTTGAACAGGGTCGATTTGCCGACATTGGGGCGGCCGACCAAGGCAATTACTGGGGTCATAATCAATCGCTACGAAAAAAAGGAAAACAGCCCGGTGTCTGGACCGGGCTGAGAATTGTTACTCAACGGCGCGGAGTTCGAAGACCGTCATGTCGCCGCTGTTACCAAAAACCAGCAGGTTACCATTGCGCAGGCGCTGTGCCGGTACGCGTATACCCTCATCATCGTACTCCAGCTGCCCCTGGAGGCTGCCATCGCTGCGATCGATGATGTGCAGGTAACCCTCGAAGTCGCCGGTGATCAGGTAATCCTCCATGACCATGGGCTGAGTCAGTTGCCGCCAGGCCAGTCGATCCTGCAGCCAAAGCTCGCGACGGTCCGAGCCGCGCAGGGCCAGGATATCGCCGTTGGCGGAGGCCAGGTAGATATCGCCATCGCCGATCATTGGCGAGTACAGGCTGGAGGCCTTCTTGCTCCAGATTTCCTGACCGGTGCGGATGTCCACCAGGGCAAGCTTGCCCTGATAGCCGACCGCCAGCAAAGCGGAATCGATGACCAAAGGCTGGCCGGTAATATCCACCAGGCGCTCCAACTCGGTCCGGCCCTGTGGCTCACCCACTTCGTACTGCCACAGCGGCTGGCCGGCCTCGGCGCTCAGCGCCACCAGGTTGCCGTTGGCAAAGGAGGCAATCACCACGTCACCGCCCACCAGCGGCTCAGCCGCGGCACGGATGGACAGCACTGGAACCACGCCGTCGTACTGCCAGGCTTTCTCGCCATTGCTGGCGTCAAAGGCCAGCACCCGACCGTCGGTGGTCTGGGCCACCACCAGGCGTCCATTGGACTGGGGTGCTGCGAGCACTTCTGTCGGCAGAGCCGCGCGCCAGAGTTCACTGCCGTCTTCCCTGGACAGGGCAATCAGGTCGGCGTCTCGGGTGGCCAGGTACAGCTGGTCACGATCACCGCCGACGCCGGCAAAGATGCGGTCTTCCAGCTCGGCCTGCCACAGGACTTTCCCGTTCTCCGCCTGCACCGCGTAGACGTCACCGTCAGCGGAAGCGACGTACAGGATGTCGCCGGTGTTCAGGGGCTTCAGGTACAGGAACTCCTCGTCGTGACCATCACCGACGGTCATGCTCCAGACCTGGTCCAGTTCCACCGTGCTCTCGATTTCCGGCACCGGTGCCGGCTGCTCAAACGTGTCGGTGGTGCTGCATCCCGCCAGCCCGAGGACGGTGAGCAGGCCACCGACCAGGAGCGCGCGCACGGGTCTGTTGCGAGAACTCGACATCAGGCGTCCTCCCCGACCCCGAGGTCAGACAGTTTCATTTCAAGAATGCCACTGCGACCCTGCTGGCTCTGCTCCCGAGCCGCCAGGTAGGCTTCGCGGGCACCGTCGCGATCGCCTTGTGCAAGCAGCACATCGCCCCGCAGCTCCGAGAAGATGGCGGCAAAACTGTCCGCGTCTGCGGCACCATCGATGGTCGCCAGCGCCGCGTCGTACTCGCCGGCGTCAAACTGGGCCCGGGCCAAACGGCTGCGCACCACCAGTGCCAGCGCCTGCTGTTCGCCGGTCTGGTCCAGCGCCCAGGTCAGCGAATCAATGGCCGCCTCCGGCTCGCCGTCCATCAGTTGCTGTCGGGCCAGCACCAGGTTGCCGTAGACCGCGTAGGCGCTGTCGGTGTAGTCCTCACGCAGGGTCTTGGCAACAAAGGCGACGGTGTCACCGCTGGTCTCGTCGGCCTGATCGCCGAAGGCATTCAGCAGATTGGCAAACTGGTTGGCGGCCTCGGTGCGCTGCTGTGCCTCGTGGTTCTGCCAGGCCTGCCAGCCAAAGACGATTGCCAGCGCGGCACCGATACCGATCAGCAGCGAACTTCCGTTCTTCTTCCACCAATCCTTAATCGCCTGGATCTGTTCTTCTTCGGTGCGCAGTTCAGCCATGATGACTCCTGTAGTCGAATTCGTTGCTTTTATTGGGGTAAATTTCAGCGATTAAGTGCGGCCGCCAGGGACGCTGCCAGTTCCTCACGGGCCAGGTCCTGCTGGGGCTCGTCGGAGCGCAGGGGTTTCAGGCCGACACGGCCATTCGCCACCTCATTCTCGCCCAGGATGATGGCATAGCTGGCACCGCTTTTGTCGGCTTTTTTCATCTGACTCTTGAAGCTGCCGCCACCGCAATGGGACACCACCACCGCGTCCGGCAGCGCGGCGCGGAGTTCTTCGGACAGCGCCAGGGCCGAAGCCAAAGCGCCCTCGCCCATCGCGGTTACGTATACATCGGCGTTGTTATTCACGTGCTCGGGGATCAGGTCGAGGGTCTCGAGCAACAGGATCAGACGCTCGAGGCCCATGGCAAAACCCACGGCGCGAGTTGGTTTGCCGCCAAGCTGTTCCACCAGGCCGTCGTAGCGACCGCCGGCACACACGGTGCCCTGGGCTCCCAGGCTGTCGGTGATCCACTCGAACACGGTCTTGCCGTAGTAATCGAGGCCACGCACCAGCGCCGGATTGATGGTGTAGGCTACGCCGGCGGCATCCAGCAGGGCCCGCAGGCGATCGAAATGCTCGCGGGATTCGTCGTCCAGATAATCGTCCAGGCTGGGCGCGTTCTCCAGAATGCTGCGGGTCGAGGGATCCTTGCTGTCGAGGATTCGCAGCGGATTGGATTCCAGCCGGCGCTGGCTGTCGGCGTCCAGGTCCGATTTGTACTGGCTCAGGTAATCGACCAGCGCCTGACGGTACACCTTACGGGCCTCGGAAGTGCCGATGGAATTGATTTCCAGGCGGGTGTGCTCGGCAAGGCCAAGCTCCTGCCAGAGCCGCGCGGTCAGGATCAGCAGCTCGGCATCGATGTCAGGGCCGGCCATGCCGAAGCACTCGACGCCGATTTGATGGAACTGGCGGTAGCGGCCTTTCTGCGGGCGCTCGTGCCGGAACATCGGGCCGGTGTACCAGAGCCGGCGGGTCTGGTTAAAGAGCAGGCCGTGCTCTTCGGCCGCCCGGACACAACCGGCAGTACCCTCGGGACGCAGGGTCAGGCTGTCGCCGTTACGATCGTCGAAGGTGTACATTTCTTTCTCGACGATGTCGGTAACCTCACCGATCGAGCGCTTGAACAGATCCGTCTGCTCCACGATGGGCATGCGGATCTCCTGGTAGCCGTACTGTGCCAGTACCTTGCGTACCCGCCCCTCCACATACTGCCAAACCGGCGTCTGCTCTGGCAGGATATCGTTCATCCCGCGAATTGCCTGAATCTTAGCCAAGATAAAACCTTAAACGTGTGTCTGGATAAAAGTTGGAAGCGCCCGAGGGTAATCAGCCGTCGGACCGGGCGATGATGGTGTCTTCCTCGTCCTTGCGCCGGGCCACTTCTTCCCGGATCAGGCGTTCGAGGTCATCGGTCAGGGTCGCGTTGTCGAGCTTCTGGTTCGGCTTACCCGCCATGTAAAACAGGTTCTTCGGCGATCCCCCGGTCAGGCCGATGTCGGCCACCTTGGCTTCGCCCGGACCGTTAACGATGCAACCGATGATTGCCACGTCCATGGCCGTGTTCACGTCCTCCAGGCGAGCCTCGAGATCGTTCATGGTCTGGATCACATCGAAGTTCTGACGGGAGCAGCTCGGACAGGCAATGAAGTTGATACCGCGGCTGCGCAGACGCAGGCTCTTCAGGATGTCGTACCCGACCTTGATCTCCTCCACCGGGTCGGCAGCCAGTGAGACCCGAATGGTGTCGCCAATGCCGTCCATCAGCAACATGCCCAGCCCGACTGAGGACTTCACCGTGCCCGAGCGCAAGCCGCCGGCCTCGGTGATGCCCAGGTGCAGCGGCTGTTCGATTTGAGTGGCAATCTTGCGATAGGCGTCCACCGTCATGAACACCTCTGACGCCTTCAGGCTGACCTTGAAGTCCTGGAAATCATGACGATCCAGGATGTCGATGTGGCGCATCGCAGATTCCACCAGCGCGTCGGCGGTGGGCTCGCCGTACTTGCGCTGCAGGTCTTTGCCCAGGGAACCGGCATTGACCCCGATACGAATCGGAATGTTGCGATCCTTGGCGGCGCTGATCACCGCGTTGACCCGGTCTTCCCGGCCGATGTTGCCAGGGTTGATCCGCAGGCAATCCACGCCGAGTTCAGCCACCCGCAGGGCGATCTTGTAGTCGAAATGGATGTCGGACACCAGCGGCACCGACACTTGAGAGCGGATCTTTCCGAACGCTTCGGCGGCTTCCATGGACGGCACCGAAACCCGAACAATGTCCGCGCCGGCGTCCGTCAGGGCATTGATCTGCTTCACCGTGGCCGCGACGTCGCAGGTGTTGGTGTTGGTCATGCTCTGGACCGCAATCGGCGCATCACCACCGACAGGTACGTTGCCCACCATGATCTGGCGGGATTTACGTCTAACGATTGGGGATTCGTGCTTCATGGATTGCTGACCGATATCAGAAAGTTGATCAAGTTTCAGTTCGACAAGGCAAATTCGGTGCGATTGTTCACCACTCGGAAACCGCCCATATTAACGGGCTCGCCCTGGTAGCGGATAGAGTCCACGGCGCTCACTGCGCCAATTACCACCCGTAACGGCTCTTCTCCGGTCACATCGATTTGGTCACCACTGCGTTGCAGCGAGTTGACCAGGCGGTTACCTGCCCCATCACTGACCTGCACCCAACAATCGTCGCCGAAGCTGATCTGCAGGCGTCCGGCCTCGGTTGCAATCGCAGGCGTGGGTTCCGGCTGAACCGACGCTTGTTCGATGGGGGCCTCGGCAGCGGGCGTCACCGCGGCAGTGTCCGGGGCGCTCCCCGTCTCAGAGACGGCGTCTTCCTCTGCGGTGACCGACGCCGGCGGTGCCTGTTCGATTTCAACGGCCGGCTCAGGGGCGCTTTCTGCCACAGCCCCAGATTGAGCCTCCACGTCCTGCACATCCGCTTCCGCCATGGCGGACGCTGATGACGACTCGGGCTCTGACTCCAAGGCAGGACTCTCGGCCGGCTCCATCTCTTCGTCCGGCGCTTCTGCCTGATTTTCCACCGCGGGCGGCTCAGCGCCTTCTAAGACCGGGAGCTCCTGCTCTGGCATCAGATACGCCAGGATCAAATACCCAGCCAATGCGGCAACGGCCAGCAACATCACCGCGCGGGCGATCTGACGCTTGCGACGACGACGGCGCTCAATGTCCACCAGTGGATTGGCCTGAACTTCCTGCTCTCGCTGCTGGCGCAGCGGCTCCAGCTCTCGGTCCAGCTCGGCAATGACCGCGTTGTCATCGAGCCCCACCTGTTTGGCATAGGCTCTGACATAGCCTTTCAGGAACAGTTCACTATCGACCTGGCTGTAGTCGCCGGCCTCTATGGCTTGAATGATCGCGGGGCGAAGGTGCTGAGCCTGGGCAATATCGGCATCGCTCAACCCCTTACGCTCACGGGCCTGCTTCAACTGCTGGCCCACCGGCTGCGTTGTCGTGGCTTCTACGGTTTCATCAATTGCCATTAGAAATCAGTGCCTTATATTGCTGATACTCAACTGACTCCGGGAAATTGTTCTTCAACTGCAGGGCCAGGCTGGCTTCCTGATTGCGGTTATTCAGGTGGTGCGCGATGCGAATCCCGGTAAGCAGGCTTTCGGGCGAATGCCGTAAGCGGTTGTTTCTCTGCATCATGGTGGTAAGCCGGGCGTAATAGCGGGAGGCGGCACTGAACTCGCCCTGCTCGGCCAACACCCGGGAAAGTGCCAACAGCGACCGGGCATCGCCCCGGGTCAGCTCAACGGCGCGGCGGTAAGACGAGGATGCGCTGTCCAGCTGTTCCAGGCGCTCCTGGGTCATGCCCAGGTTGAAGAACACCGAGCCCCGGTCTTTGTAGTCAGCGTCTTTAGACGCAATGCGGAATTGATCGGCGGCTTCGCTCATACGGCCCTGGCCATATAGGAAGGCCCCGTAATAGACCCGCGCCCGGGTGAAATCGGAATCAGCAGAGATCGCCCGCTTAAAGCTCTGCTCCGCCAGTTCGACCTCGCCTTCGGCGTTATAGATCAAGCCCATTGCCGCCAGGGCGCCGGCACTGTCGGAATCCAGGTCCAGGGCGCGATCCAGGTGATGGCGGGCACGTTCGAGATTGCCTTGGCCAATGTAGGCGGTGGCGAGCTGAACGTAGTCCTCGATCGCCTCCTGGCGATCGGCCTCGCGGGAAAACCGGCTATCGGTCGTGGTGACGCAGCCGGTAAACAGCAAAACGAGGGAAGCGAAGGCTGCCCAGACCGAATAACGCCAGCTCGATGATCTATAGGTCACGGTTTTGCTTCCCTCGCTTTTGGCTAGATATCAGTTCCGTATCAGGGGTTTACCTGCCGTACTTCGATGTATCGCTGACTCCGGCGGGTGCGATCCTCGACCTTGCCCACCAGCTGACCACAGGCCGCGTCGATATCGTCACCACGGGTGGTGCGGATGGTGGCGATGTGCCCGGCCTCGTTCAGGATCTTCTGGAACCGCCGGGTGGCGTTCATGCTCGGCCTGCGGAAATCACTCTCCGGGAACGGATTGAAGGGGATTAGGTTGATTTTGCACGGCAGGTCCCGCAGCAGCGCGGCCAATTCACGCGCGTGCTCGGGCTGGTCGTTCATGCCTTCGATCACGGTGTATTCGATGGTGGCCTTGCGCTTGTCCGGCAGGCGGGCGAAGTAACGCTTGGTAGCGGCCAGCAGCTCGGCAATCGGGTATTTCTTGTTCAGCGGCACCAGCTTGTTACGAAGCTCGTCGTTGGGTGCGTGCAGGGAGATGGCCAGGGATACGTCGGAGACTTCCGACAGACGATCCAGCGCCGGCACCACGCCGGAGGTACTGAGGGTCACCCGACGCTTGGAGATGCCGTAGGCCAGGTCCTCCATCATCAGGTTCATGGCATCGACCACGTTGTCGAAGTTCAGTAGCGGCTCACCCATGCCCATCATCACCACGTTGGTGATGGGCCGGTCCGGGCCGGGCTCAAACGGCATGAAGGCCTTACGCGCCACCCAAACCTGGCCAATCACCTCGGCCGCGGTCAGGTTACGGTTGAATCCGCGCTTACCCGTCGAGCAGAAAGTGCAGTCCAGGCTGCAGCCAATCTGCGAGGAAACACACAGGGTGCCACGCTCGCCATCTGGGATGAGCACGGTTTCAACGTTGTTGCCGTTGTCCATGCGCATCACCCACTTACGGGTGCCGTCCTTGGAGGTTTCATCGTAAACCACTTCCGGGCCACGGATTTCCGCGACCTCTTTGAGCTTCTCCCGCAGGGCCTTGCTCATATTGGTCATTTGATCGAAGTCATCAGCACCGCGCTGATGAATCCATTGCAAAACCTGAGTGGCACGAAAACGTTTCTCACCCAGGGACTCAAAGAAGGCCTCTAGCTTGGCTTTCGGCATCCCCAGAAGATTCGTTTTTTCAGCGGCCGCTGTCATCGTATAACCTCGATCAAATAACCAATTCGGGGGCGGCGCAATGCCACCCCCGAGCAACGAATTTAGCCGCGCGGGCAGATTTCGTTGTCATTGAAAAAATACGCGATTTCACGCTCGGCAGATGCTGCAGAGTCAGAGCCGTGAACGGCGTTGGCATCGATGGACGATGCGAAGTCGGCACGGATGGTTCCGGCATCGGCTTCCTTCGGGTTGGTAGCACCCATCAGGTCACGGTTCTTCAGAATCGCGCCTTCGCCTTCCAGTACCTGAACAACTACCGGGCCGGAAGTCATGAAGGCAACCAGATCGTTAAAGAAAGGACGCTCTTTGTGCTCAGCGTAGAAGCCTTCTGCCTGCTCCTGGGTCAGGTGCATCATCTTGGCAGCGACGATGTTCAGACCAGCCTTCTCGAAACGGCTGTAGATTTCACCGATCACGTTCTTAGCAACTGCGTCGGGCTTAACAATAGAGAGCGTACGCTCGTTTGCCATGTTCTTTACTCCAGTAGGGTTCAGGTTAAATTTCAGGCCTGCGATTATACGCAGTCCAAGGCCAACTGCCTACCGCACTGCACGCAGGCGGCTAACAACATCAACAATTTGGGCACTGGCGAAGCCGGCTTCTTCGGCCGTACTGAAACGGCCGAACGAAAATCTGAGCGCCCGGTGGGCGAGCTCATCGCTCAGGCCAATGCCGCGCAACACGAAAGAGGGCTCGATGGTCGCCGAGGCACAGGCCGAGCCAGAGGACACCGCCAGGTCACGCAATCCGAGCATCAGGGATTCCGCGTCCACGCCCTCGAACGACAGGTTGATAATGCCCGGCACCCGGGCCTCGTCACTGCCATTCAGAGAAACACCGGAAAGCCCTTCCAAGCCCTGCAGGAAGTCGGCCCGCAGCCGCTCCAGGTGCGCCATTTCATCGGCCAGTCCGGCCTGGGCGATGGCAAAGGCCTTGCCCATACCAACCAACTGGTGGGTGGGTAGCGTGCCCGAGCGCATGCCGCGTTCATGGCCGCCACCGTGAATCTGGGCTTCAATGCGAACGTCCGGCGACCGCCGCACGTACAGGGCGCCCACGCCCTTCGGGCCGTAGACCTTGTGACCAGACAGCGACATCAGATCCACCGGCATGGCGTTCACATCCACCGGCATCTTGCCCGCGGCCTGGGCGGCGTCGACATGAAACAGCACTCCACGCTTCCGCAGCATGCCGCCAATGGCGGCGATGTCGGTGACACAGCCCAGCTCGTTATTGACCAGCATCAGGCTGACCAGGACCGTGTTGTCCTGTAAGGCTTCGGCAACCTGCTCCGGCAAGACTCGGCCATCGGCCTGCGGCGTCAGCCAGGTCACACCAACGCCCTGCCCCTCAAGCCACTTGCAGGTATCCAGTACCGCCTTGTGCTCGATGATCGAGGTGACAATGTGCGGGTTATCGTGCCCTGCGACCGCGCCCTTGATCGCCAGGTTGTCCGATTCCGTCGCCCCGGAGGTCCAGACGATCTCCCGGGGATCGGCCTGAATCAGCTCGGCGACCTGTCGGCGTGCGGCCTCGACCGCGGCTTCGGCCTGCCAGCCATAAGCGTGGGAACGGGACGCTGGGTTCCCAAAGACCCCATCGGGAGTCAGGTATTTCACCATTTCTTCGGCAACAGACGGATCAACGGGCGTCGTCGCCGCATAATCCATATATACGGGCTTTTTCATGGGCGTTAGGAAATAGGTTTCAGGCCGGCGCCTGGTCAGACAGGCGTTCGGTATTGATCGTTTCAGAGCCGTTGTCGGACTGACGGCGGTTCTGGCGGTCCGCCACTTGGCGGATTTCCTGCTTTTTCATCAGGTCCCCGAGACTGATCTCGCTGAGGAACTGATGAATCTGGTCACTCAGATCAGACCACAAGTGGTGGGTCAGGCACTTCTCGCCTTTCTGGCAGTCGCCCTTGTTACCGCAGCGGGTAGTGTCCAGCGACTCGCTGACCGCATCAACCACCTCGGCGATGTAGACGGCACCAGCGTCTCGGCTCAGGCGGTAGCCGCCACCGGGACCACGCACACTCACCACAAGGTTTTGGCGACGCAGACGGGAGAACAACTGCTCCAGGTAGGACAGCGAAATCTCTTGGCGGGCTGAGATATCGGCCAGACTCACCGGCCCCTGGTCTCCATGCAGAGCCAGATCCAGCATTGCCGTGACGGCATAGCGGCCTTTGGTGGTCAACTTCATAACATCAGCCCCGTGATGGGATTGAATCGCAATTCACAGCAGCGAGTATGGATTGACCTACTAAATCAGTCAAGTATTCACCCGCGAGTGCCGTCGCTGTCGTCCCGGACGCAATCAAAGTCTTCTTCCTGCAGCGGCGGCAGGGCCCCGTTCTGGTACTCGCTATTCACTTTGCGCAAGGCTTTGCACATGTTCTCGATGCGGTCGTCGACCACGTGCATGTGATCGAGCAACGAACGCACCGCCCGCGCCACCGGGTCCGGCATTTCTTCGGTCACCCCGTAGGCGTCGAAGCCCATCCGCTCCTCCATCTCCTTACGGCGGACATCGTCCTCGCCCTTGCGTTTGACGATCACCCGGCCTGGTATGCCGACCACCGTCGCGCCCGGCGGCACGGCCTTGGTAACCACGGAATTGGAACCGACCTTGGCACCGGCGCCGACCTCAAATGGCCCCAGGATCTTGGCGCCAGCGCCAACGACCACACCATCGCCGATGGTTGGATGCCGCTTGCCCTTGTTCCAACTGGTGCCACCAAGGGTTACGCCTTGATAGAGGGTGACGTCATTACCGATGACTGTGGTTTCGCCAATAACCACACCCATGCCGTGGTCGATAAAAAACCTGCGCCCGATGGTCGCGCCCGGGTGAATCTCGATGCCAGTGAACCAGCGCGCCAATGTCGAGATCGTTCGTGCCACCCACTTCAGCCCAAGACCCCAGAGCCAGTGGGCCAGGCGATGGAACAGCAAGGCGTGCAGTCCCGGATAGTTGGTCAGAACCTCGAAGGTATTTCGAGCCGCGGGGTCCCGGTGAAATACGCTGTTTATGTCTTCCCTTAAACGCTCAAACATGGCCTTCGTCCTGCCCCGCCGCTTTCGCGCCGGCCTCGGTTGATTTGGTGCTGGCTTCGGCGCCCACCGCTTTTTGCACCGATGTCAGTATGCCCCGGAGAATGTTGATCTCCATTTGGTCGAGTCGTGCCCGCTGGAACAGTCGGCGCAGCCGTGTCATCAACTGGCGCGGATTCTCTCGCCGATGGAACTCAACATCCACCAGCACCTGCTCCAGGTGTCCGAAAAAGCCCTCGACGTCGTTCACCGGCGCCGGTGGCACGTCCCAGCCCGGGTCGCCCGGCGCGGTCATCGGCTTTAGATAGGGGCTGCCATCGCCACCTTCAAGGCCCCGCAGGTAGTGCATGCGCAATTCATAGCACATCACCTGCACCGCCATGGCCAGGTTCAGCGAGCTGTAGTCTGGGTTGGACGGAATGTGGATGTGGTAGTGACAACGCTGCAGCTCCTCGTTGCTCAAGCCATGATTCTCACGACCGAACACCAGAGCCACCGGCCCGTTGACGGCGTTATCAGCGGCGGCTTCAGCCGCCTCCGGCGGTGCGATGACTGGCCAGGGCACCTTCCGGCCGCGAGCACTGGTACCCATCACCAGGGCACAGTCGGCGAGCGCCTCATCCAGCGTCGACACCACCTGGGCCCGATCAAGAATATCGGAGGCGCCGGCAGAACGGGCGTAGGAGGCTTCATCGGGGAACGAGTTCGGATTCACCAACCAGAGATTGCCCAGCCCCATGTTTTTCATCGCGCGGGCAACTGCGCCAATGTTGCCTGAGTGGGAGGTCTCGACCAGAACGATTCGAATCTGGTCTTCAAAAGTGTCGGTGCCTTCGGAAGGAAGTGCCGGTTTGTGCATCGCGAACTGGCCCAAGCTGAGTTGATTGATAGCCAAATGATACCAGAAATCACCCCCCTACCGCCCTCCCCAAGATACGCTAATCCATTGGTATCCGTGCTTTTGCTAAGCCAAAAAACATACAAGTGCGGTGATCTTTTGCTATGATACCCGCCCTTCACACACCCGGATAATGAACACTCAGATGCAACCAGCTATTAAAATGGCCCTGCGCGTCGCGCGTCAGGGGTCCGATTATCTGAAAGCCCATTTTGAGCGCCAGGAACCCACCGGCAAGGACGACGCTGATCGTCGTCGCCAGCTTGAGCGGGTTGAAAAGTCGATTTACGACAATTTTGCCGAGCAACTCGAAAAGGCCTACAAGGACCACAGCATCGCGCCGCTGAACGAATCGGATGCCGGCGACAACGACAAGAGCTGGCACATTTTCCCGGTGCTGGGCCGCGAAAACTTCCTGCGCGGCATCCCGGAGTTTGCCCTGGCCCTGGCCCAGAAACGTAACAACCGCACCGAAAACCTGTTGGTGATCAACCCGGTCACCGGTGAAGAGTACTCGGCCAGCCGCGGCCACGGTGCCGCACTGAACAGTCGCCGCGTTCGCGCTTCGGAGATCAAGCACAGCCAGCAGGCCGCCGTCGCGACTAACCTGCTGGACCAGGCGCGCAAAGGCGAGGACAGCCAGCTGTGGGGTGAAATGGCCTCGGTGGTTGCCAGCGAGACCGCCATGTTCCGCACCTCCGGTTGCGTGGTGCTGGACATTGCCCGGGTTTCCGCCGGCAACCTGGACGCGGCCATCATCTTCCGTCCGGAAACCGTGGATCTGGACCTGGGCGTTACCATGGCCATGGAATCCGGCGCCCTGACCGGCGACTTCTCCGGTAACCCGTCCCTTGGCAATGCCCGCCAATTGGTGGTCGCCAACCCCAAGCTGTTCCGGGAAGTCCTGAAAGTGCTGCATCCGTTCCGGGGTCGCCTGCCCCGCTAAGCGCGGATTATCTGGCATAAAAAAAACCGCCATCCCGAGAGGGAGGCGGTTTTTTTTTTGTGGCCGGTGGTCATCCGGCCAACACGTTGGCGGTCGCCGGCATTACATGCGGTTCAGCCACTCCGGCGGTTCTTCCTCTTCTTCGCCGGTTGCCGCGCCTTCTTTGGCCGGCAGGATCAGATCCTCACGGGATACCCCGAAAGCCAGCAGAAGGTTGGCAGACACGTAGATGGAAGAATAGGTACCCACCAGGACGCCGATGATCAGCGCCAATGAGAAGTTGTTGATCGCCTCGCCACCGAACAGATAGAGGGCAAACAACACCACCAAAGTCGTGCCAGAGGTATTGATGGTCCGGCTGATGGTCTGGTGGATCGAGGTATTGATGATGTGCCAGGAGTCGCCCACCCGCATCTTGCGGAAGTTCTCACGAATCCGGTCGGCGACCACGATGGTATCGTTCAGCGAGTAACCGATAACCGCCAGCAGCGCCGCCAGTACGGTCAGGTCGAAGGTCCACTGGAACAGCGAGAACACCCCGAGCACGATGATGACGTCGTGGGCCAGCGGCAGGACCGAGGCGATACCAAATTTGAACTGGAACCGCATACCCACGTAAATCAGCACCACGGCGAGCGCGAGCAACAGGCCCAGCCCGCTGTCCTCCCGCAGCTCTTCCCCAACCTGGGAGCCGATAAACTCGGAGCTGACCAGCTCAAGATCAGCACCGTCGGCTTTCAGGGCCCGGGTCACCTCAACCGCCAGCTCGTCGTTACCCGCCTCGGCCAGGCGCACCAGGATGGTGGTGTCGGAACCGAAGTTCTGGACCACGAACTGCTCGTAGCCCGCTTCATCCAGGGTCGTCCGGATGTCCTGCAGCGCTGGCGCCTCAGCGTACTCGAATTCGACCGAGGTGCCGCCGGTGAAGTCCATCCCGAGATTCAGCCCGCGGACTGCCAGCAGGATGACGGAGGCAACCAGCAATGTGATCGAGAGAACGGAAGCCAGCTTCCGAAACCCCATGAAATCAAATGGCTTTTTCTCGTGTTCAGACATTTGCCAGTTTTCCTCCGATCGACAGCTTCTCGATCTTTCGACCGCCATACACAAAATTCACGATGCTGCGGCTGACCATCAGCCCGGAGAACATCGACGTCAGAATGCCCAGACACAGGGTTACCGCGAACCCTTTGACCGGACCGGAGCCCATGGCAAACAGGATGACCGCCACCAGCAAGGTGGTGATGTTGGCATCGAAGATGGACACAAAGGCTCGGGAGTAGCCGGAATTGATTGCGGACTGCGGCGGCAACCCGGCCTTTAGCTCTTCCCTGATCCGCTCGAATATCAACACGTTGGCGTCAACCGCCAT
>JBPEXK010000259.1:0-8285 GCA_052031745.1 Marinobacter sp.
ACGTGATCGTTGACGCCTCCATGCCGGCGATGATCCGTAACTCTGGCAAGATGTGGGCCCGGGACAACAAGCTCAAGGACACCAAGGCGGTCATGCCGGAGTCCACCTACGCCACCATCTACCAGGAAGTGATCAACTTCTGTAAGACCCACGGCGCGTTCGACCCGACCACCATGGGCACCGTTCCCAACGTCGGTCTGATGGCACAGAAGGCGGAAGAGTACGGTTCTCACGACAAGACCTTCGAAATCAAGGAAGCCGGCACCGTACGGGTGATCGACGCCAACGGCACCGTGCTGACCGAGCACAACGTCGAGCAGGGCGACATCTGGCGCGCCTGCCAGACCAAGGACCTGCCAATCCGCGACTGGGTCAAGCTGGCCGTTTCCCGTGCCCGCGCCACCGGCATGCCGGCGGTGTTCTGGCTCGACGACGAGCGTGCCCACGACGCCGAACTGATCAAGAAGGTTCAGACTTACCTGAAGGATCACGACACCGACGGTCTGGAAATCCACATCATGTCGCCGGTGCGCGCCATCCGCTGGACCATGGAGCGCCTGATCCGCGGTCTGGACACCATCTCCGTGACCGGTAACGTGCTGCGGGACTACCTGACCGACCTGTTCCCGATCCTGGAGCTGGGCACCAGCGCCAAGATGCTGTCCATCGTGCCGCTGTTGAACGGCGGTGGCCTGTACGAGACCGGCGCCGGCGGTTCCGCGCCCAAGCACGTACAGCAGCTGATTCAGGAAAACCACCTGCGCTGGGATTCCCTGGGTGAGTTCCTGGCCACGGCGGTGTCCCTGGACGAACTGGGTGAGAAGCAGAACAACGAGCGCGCCCGCCTGCTGGGTCAAACCCTGGACAAGGCCACCGAGCGCCTGCTGGAGAACAACCAGTCGCCGTCCCGGGTCACCGGTGAGCTCGACAACCGCGGCTCCCACTTCCACCTGGCCCGTTACTGGGCGGAAGAGCTGTCCAAGCAGGACAGCGACAAGGATCTGAAGGAGTTCTTTGCCAAGCTGTCCAAGCAGCTCGAAGAGAATAAGGACAAGATCCTGGAAGAGCTGACCGTGGTGCAGGGCAACCCGGCCGACATCGGTGGTTACTACCACCCGCCGATGGAGAAGGTGTGCGAGGTCATGCAGGCCAGCGCCACCCTCAACAAGATCCTGGCGGACGCGCGCGCTTCGGTGCAGTAAGCGTCGGATGGATCAGGGTCTGGCCCAGGGCCGGACCCGCATCGAAAACCCGGACAGCCGAGCGTGGTTGCCCGGGTTTTTTTACGCCTGTTGCAAGGGCGCGAAGACGGCGCCGGTCAGCGCCGCCAGATCCGCCGGCGCCAGCTCGATTTCCAGGCCCCGGCGCCCGGCACTGACAAACACCGTGTCAAAATCCCTGGCGGTGGTGTCGATGAAGGTGTGCAGCCGCCGCTTTTGGCCCAGCGGGCTCACCCCACCCAGGACATAACCGGTGGCACGCTGGACCTCGTCGGGTTTCGCCATGGCAGCTTTTTTCCCGCCCGCGGCCCGGGCCACCTGTTTCATGCTCAGCAGTCGGTCCACCGGCACCACGGCGACCACCAGTTCCTTGCCATCCACCGCCACCACCAGGGTTTTGAATACCTGTTGCGGCGCCACCCCCAGTTTCTCGGCCGCTTCCTCGCCGTAGCTGTTGCTGGTCGGGTCGTGCTGATATTCGTGGATTCGATGGCGCAGCCCTGCCTTGCTGACGGCTTTGATTCCCGGGGTCATGGCGGCTCCTGTGTTTGGCTGGAACGGGAAATCTAGCACAGCTGACTGCCTCGTTGCCGGTGCGGTGCCTTAGAAGGTCTCGACGAATCCCTCGGCGCTGACTATTTTTTAAAAACCACCGTCCAACGGGTTCACGCCTGTCGCTCACTCAGCCGGCAGGATTTCAGGCTCACGGTGCTGCCGCCCTTGGCGAGGTGAATATCGCATGACGCCCCAACCCGATCGCCGGCTTCCCAATCGCTTTGTGCCCGTGCGCCGGGCGCTCTGGGCCGCCCTGGTGTACCTGCTGGTGGGCTTCGCCTGGATCGCCTTTTCCGATCGTTTGGTGGAGGCCTGGTTTCAGGACCCGGCGACTCTGTCCCGGGTGCAGACCTGGAAAGGTTTCTTTTTCGTCACCGTCACCGGTCTGGTGCTGTTCGCTGGCCTGCTTCGACAACTGCACAAAGACCGTATCCTGCTAGCCTTGCAACACAGTCAGAGCCTGGCGTTGCGCCATCGTGAACGTCAGCTCACCGTGCTCATGGATAACCTGCCCGGGATGGCCTACCGGCGCCGGGTCGATCACCACTGGGAGTTGTTGTTCGTGTCCGATGGCTGCCTGGAGCTGACTGGCTATGAGGCCTCGGAACTGGTGCACAACCGGATCTTGGGATACGCCGACCTGATTGATGGCGCTAACCGGGAGTCGGTGACCCGGGCGGTCAATCAGGCCCTGGCGGCGGACCGCCCGTTTTCGATCGAATACGCCTTGATCCGCAAGGACAAAACCCAGGTCTGGGTCTGGGAGCAGGGTCGTGGTGAGGTCAACGAGGACGGCGACATGGTGCTGGAAGGGGTGGTGCTGGATATTTCTGACCGCAAGAAACTGGAAACCGAGCTGGAGGAAATGGCGACCCGAGACCCGCTGACTGGCCTGCTGAACCGTCGGGAACTGTCCCGGCTGCTCGAGGAGGAGTTGGAGCGGGCCAAGCGCCACCAGCGCCCCATGGCGATCATGTGGATCGACTTTGACCACTTCAAGGATATCAACGACACCTACGGCCACGCCGCCGGGGATTCGGTGCTGAAGTCGGCGTCCAAGCTGCTGGTCGACAGCGTGCGTGGGGTCGATTGGGTCGGCCGGTTTGGCGGCGAGGAGTTTGTCATCGTGTTGCCGGAAATGGACGTCAATGAGGCCAGGGAGACCGCCGAGCGCCTGCGGCACTTGATGAGCACGGTGCCTCAGCCGATCGGCAATGGCGACTCGGTGCCTCTGACCATGAGCGTCGGGGTGGCGGTGTTCCCCAGCCACGGAGTCAACGCCGGGCAACTGCGGGCGGCCGCCGACCGGGCGATGTATCGGGCCAAAGAGCGCGGGCGGAACTGCGTTTCGATGGCACACCTGTCCCCACCTGTTCATAATGACGCCTAAACCAGCAACAACAACAGATTCGCGAAATAAGGTTGTACCCGGATGAACCGTCTAGCCCGTCGTGCCCTGCACACCTGCCAAGTGCCCACCGACCTATCCACCGTGACCTATCGAGACGCCGCCGGCGAACGCCCGGATGCTGCCGGGGTCAGCCGCGAGGCCCTCGAGGCGATCTGGCACAGCGTGGAGGCCCTGTATCGCACCGGAGTCCACCCCGGGCTGCAGCTGTCCTTGCGGCATCGGGGCGAGCAGGTGCTGCACCGGGCCCTGGGGCATGCCACCGGCAATGGCCCGGAGGACAGCGACCAGGTGCTGAAATCGGCGATGACCACCGATACCCCGATCTGTTATTTCTCCGCCTCCAAGGCGGTGACGGCGCTGCTGATTCACATGCTGGCGGAGCAGGGCCTGGTCAATCTGACCGATCCGGTGTCCTACTATTGCCCGGAGTTTGCCCAGAGCGGCAAGCGCACCATCACCGTGCACCAGGTCCTGTCTCACCGCGGCGGCATCCCCGCCATTCCCCGGGACACGCCGATCGATGTGCTCTGGCAGAAGGACGAGATCTGGCGGCTGCTGTGCGAGGCCACACCGGTTGAGGTGGACGGCGCCAAGGTGGCCTATCACGCCATCACCGGCGGGTTCGTGCTGCAGCGGGTGCTGGAGAAGGTGACCGGTCGCAGCATCGAAGAGTACCTGGACGAGCATTTACGCCAGCCCATGGGCATGAAGTGGTTCACCTACGGCATCGCCCCGGATCACCTGCACCAGCTGGCCAGCAACTACGCCACCGGCCCGACGCCCCGGTTCCCGGTGTCCTGGATCGTTAATCGGGCCCTGGGCAGCGACATTGGCACGGTCGAGAAGGTGACCAACGATCCCCGGTTCCAGGAGGCGGTGATTCCCGCCGGCAACCTGTGCGGCACCGCCGAGGAAATGGGCCGGTTCTATCAGATGATGCTCAATGGCGGGGTCTGGAACGGCAAGCGCATCTGCAGCGAGATGACCGTGCGCCGGGCGATCCAGCAGTTTGGCTCACTGCAGATTGACCGCACCATGATGATTCCGATGCGCTTCAGCGCCGGCCTGATGCTGGGCGGCAACCCGGTGGGTCTGTGGGGGCCCCAGAGCCGCGACGCTTTTGGTCATATCGGTCTGATTAATAAACTGTGCTGGGCCGATCCGGCCCGGGACATTTCGGTCAGCCTGCTCAACACCGGGTTCCCGATGGTAGGGCACCACCTGCCGGCGCTGATCAAGTTTGTGTACACCGTGTGCAAGACCTTCCCGCTGATTCCGGAAGACCAGCGTCCGCTGGTGCCGGCCTGATCGGGCCGGCTTACAGGGTGCGCAGCTGATCCTCGAGGATGCCCAGCACTGACGACAGTATGTCCCGAAAATCCGTCAGCGTCTGGGTGCGCTGGATGACGTCCTCCCGGTTCTCGTCCAGCCGCTCCAGCTTGGGTACCACCCGGCGGATGCCTTCGGTGATGACTTCGTAAGGGTAATGGTGGTCCTGGATGCTGAGCTTGTTGATCTCGGCCACCTCCTGGCTGAAGATGCTGATGATGTCGTACAGCATGTCCTTGTGCTGAATGCTGCCGGCTTCCCAGTATGCATCGTCCAGTAATTCCAGCAGGGACAGGTATTCGCGCAGGGTGTCGGCAACGGAGGTCTGGGTCATGGTTACTCTCGAGAGCTGTTTAAAGAAACTATAGCAGGGCTTGTTGCGTGTGGAGAGGGCCCCTGAGGCTCATGCCGCGATAAAAATGAAACTATGTTCATTTCTATTGCGTTGGGCCGCGGCGCCGGGCACACTCGCAAACTGGGACAAGGACCTTTTACTCATCGGATGAGATAGCCCATGGACAAGCCCGCGCCCGCCTATCGGGAACAGACCGAACGACCGGTGAATCTGGATCACCATGACAGCGTTCGGGATCATGTGCACCAGCGTGTCAGCTCGGAGGTCGAGCAGCTGGAACGCCGCATCGAAACCCTGCGCCTGACCACCGCCCCCCACGCCGCGTTTATGATCTCCACCTACGAGCGGATGATCGACCGTAAGAAAGGCTTTTTGCGCAATTGGGATCTGGGCAACCGGGCCACGCCCTAGCCGCCCCAGATTAGTTTCTCAGCCCGGTCTGCGCCGTGCTGTACTGGTAGGTTGCCGACTCCAGGTTCAGGCAGTAATCCGGATTGGGTTCGGTCTGCTCAGGATTGTCTGGGTCGTCCTGGCGCGGCGGTTCGTCCAGAGAGGTATAGATCGCCACTGACGGCGCACTGTAGTCCATCTCGATGCGCAGGCAATCGACGGTATTGTCGGCAAATTGAAACTCTGGTCCGCCTTCGGTGCCGTCGCTGGTGCCAGTGGCGGTGCCGTCGATCCGAACGCTGTCGGTATTGAGCCCGTCGTAATCGCGCACAAACGCCATCTCCCGCTCGCCCTCAATCACGATACTGCCCTCGACGTCGGCCCTGGCGTCGTCGTTGTACCCGGTGGCCTGAAAATCCCGGGCCAGGAACTCGGTGCCCAGGGTGGCGCTGGGTCTGGTGCTGTTGGCTTCGAAGCTGCCGCTGGCGACCCAGCTGAGCACCCGCACCACCCGGCCGGTGGTGTCGGGGGCGTAAACCCACTTCACGATCGGGTAGTGCCATTCATAGTCGCGTATGTCCTCGCCGTCGAGTACCGCCTGCTGGTCGGTGAACTGGATGCTGACGTTATTGGTGGTGTTGCTGTATTCACCGGCCACGCCCTGGTCGATGCGGTCGCTGATGTAGCGCCGGCCATCGACGAAATTGCCGACCGCACTCTCACCGATGACCCGGCGCATCAGGTCCAGCGGATTGCGGGCCGAGTCGATGGTGTCCGGCGTCGCTTCCCCGTAGGTCATGTCCAGGAACAGTGCCAACTGGGTGCGGATGCCCTCGGCCAGGTCCTGGGCCTGGCTGTCGTCACTGTCGGCCGGCTCCACCGCCCGCACCAGATCCTGAAACAGCAATGTGTCGGTGGACTCGGTCAGGGTAAAGGTGGAAAAGGTCAGGTCGACGTTGGTGGCGGGGTTGAAGGCGCTGGTGCCGGAATCATCCGGGCCGCAGCCGGCTAGCAACAGCGGCAGGCCAACAAGCAGTGGGAACTGGCGGATGTGTCTCATTTAATCAGCTCTGAGGTGCGCCGAGGGTGGTAAACGGCTAAAGTGATTACTCGCGGGGCCATCGGTCCCGGATCGTTCGCTGACAATATACAAGACGGCAGGTTTCTGCCCACGCGGAGATCACATTTTGCGGCAACGGCATCACCCGGCATTCTCCTCAGTGACGCGTCTCGTGCTGGCGCTGCTGACCCTCCTGGCAGTTTCGCTGCCGGCGGCTGCCGCTGCACCGGCCTGTCGCGACGGCACCCTGGTGCTGAACAGCAGTACCACCAGCGTCCGTGACCTGAGCGAGTGCATCTGGTACCTGGAGGACCCGGACCAGAACCTCGGCTTCCACACCCTCAAGGATCGGGGCCTGGCCGCTTTTACCCGGCACGAGGGCGGGGTACTGAATTTTGGTTACACCGAATCGGCCTACTGGGTCCGGTTCGATGTCCGTACCCGGGGCAGCGCCGGCGCCACCGACTGGATCCTGGAGCTGGCCCTGCCCCTGGTGGATGAGGTCCAGATGTACCTGGTCCGGGGCGACCAGCTCATTCAGCAGAGCCGTGCCGGCTACCTGGACGACTGGTCCGACCGGGACCTGGCGGTGCCCAACCCCACTTTTCGGCTGGCGCTGGCCTCGGACGCCGTAAACACCGTCTATCTGCGCATCACCAACACCAACACCTTCCGCCTGCCGATCAGCCTCTGGCACCCGGACAGCTACATCCAGAAAGTGTCCATGGACGAGGTGGTGCGCGGTCTGCTGTTGGGCGCGGTGTTGGCGATCCTGGCCTACAACCTGTTTGTGGCGGTGTCGGTGCGTGAGCGCAGCAACATCTACTACGTCCTCTACCTGGTCTCCGCCGCCATCTTCATCGTCACCGAGCAGGTTCACGGCATCCAGCTGCTGGACAGCCGCCCGGCCCTGTTTAACAAGGCCTACTTGCACTTCCAGATCATCATGACCTGGTTCTGGGGGCTGCTGATGGCCCGGCACCTGCTCGAGACCAGGGAAAGGTCGGCGGACCTGGACCAGGTGTTGCGCCTGTGCCTGTATTCGGTGGTGGCCACCGGCGCCCTGTCCCTGTTCCTGCCCTACCACGTCGCCATGGAATGGATCGTGATCGGCTCGTTGGTGCTCAGCCTGGTGCTGATCGTGGTCAGCTATCTGTCCTGGCGTTACTACAACCCGGCGGCCCGGGCCTATTTCTTTGCCTGGACCCTGGCCCTGGTGGGCTTCGGTGTCTACGCCCTCACGGTCATGGGCTACCTGCCCCTGAATCCGTTGACCAATTACTCGCCCCAGATCGGCCTGACCGCACAGATCATTCTGTTCTCCTTCGCCCTGGCCGACCGCATCAAGCAGGTGCAGGGCGAGGCGTTGAGCTGGAGCCAGCGGGCACTGTCGAACCTGCAGCGTTACCAATCGCTGTTCGATAATGCCATTGAGGGCGTATTCCAGATGTCGCCGGCCCGCCAGTTCCTGACCGTGAACCCGGCCATGGCCGAGCTGATGGGCTACAGCAGTGCCCGGGCCCTGCTCAGTTGCCGTCTGGATGTGCTGGAAACCTGCATCGCCGACGAGGCCCAGCGTCAGAGGGTGGTGCAGCAACTGGAAGCGGAAGGGGCCATCAAGGGCGTGGAAACCCGGTGCCAGACCCGCGATGGCGAGGAGCGCTGGGTCGCCTTGTCCCTGCACACGGTGTACGACGCCGACGGGGAGCCGACGCACCTGGAGGGCACCTGCATCGACGTCACCGACAGTCGCCGGCGCCAGCGGATCGAGCGGGAGCGGGAACAGGAGCGGCTGGAGAAAGAGCTGGCGCGCAATTCGGCCGAGGCCAAGAGCCAGTTCCTGGCCAACATGAGCCATGAGATCCGGACCCCGCTGGCGGCCATCATCGGCTATGGCGAGACCCTGCTGGAGCCGGACCTGAGTCCGCAGGAGAAACGCAGCAGCGCCGAAACCGTGGTGCGCAG
>JBPEXK010000260.1:0-11492 GCA_052031745.1 Marinobacter sp.
GGATCAAACCTTTCAGCAAGGTCAAAAACACCACCTACGATTACGACAATCTCTCCATCAAGTGGTTTGAGGATGGTGAGCTGAACGCGTCCGCCAACTGCCTGGATCGTCACCTGGCCAAGAAGGGTGACCAGACCGCGATCATTTTCGAGGGCGACGACCCGGCCGACTCCCGCCATGTCACCTACCGCGAGCTGCATGAGGAAACCAGCAAGTTCGCTAACGTGCTCAAGGGCCTTGGGGTCAAAAAAGGCGATGTGGTGACCATCTACATGCCGATGATCGTTGAGACCGCCGTGGCGATGCTGGCCTGTGCCCGCATCGGCGCCATCCACTCCGTGGTGTTCGGCGGTTTCTCACCGGAGGCCCTGGGGGCCCGCATCGTGAACGGCAAGTCCCGGTTCGTGGTGACTGCTGACGAAGGCGTGCGCGGTGGCCGCAAGATCCCGTTGAAGAAGAACGTCGATGCCGCCCTGAAGACTGAGGGTGCCGACGCCGTCGAAAAAGTGGTTGTGGTTACCCGCACTGGCAACGCCGACGTGCCCTGGGACGACAGCCGCGACGAAAAATACGAAACCCTGATGCAGTCCGCGTCCGCGGATTGCCCGCCCGAGCCCATGAACGCCGAAGATCCGCTGTTCATGCTGTATACCTCGGGTTCCACCGGTGCCCCCAAAGGCGTGCTGCACACCACCGGTGGTTACATGGTTTACGCGTCCATGACCCACGAGTACGTGTTCGATTACCACGATGGTGATGTCTATTGGTGTACCGCCGACTTCGGCTGGGTTACCGGCCACAGCTACATCCTGTACGGCCCGCTGTGCAACGGTGCCATCACCGTGTTGTTCGAGGGTGTGCCCAACTATCCGGACAGCTCGCGCATGGGGCAGGTGGTCGACAAGCACCAGGTCAACATTCTGTATACCGCGCCGACGGCCATCCGCGCGCTGATGGCGGAAGGCGCTTCGTGCATGGATGGCACCAAGCGCGACAGCCTGCGCCTGCTGGGTTCGGTCGGTGAGCCGATCAACCCGGAAGCTTGGGAGTGGTACCACCGGGTCATCGGTAACAGCCAGTGCCCGATCGTGGATACCTGGTGGCAGACCGAGACCGGCGGCATCCTGATTTCGCCACTGCCGGGTGCCGTTGATCTCAAGCCGGGCTCTGCCACCCTGCCGTTCTTCGGCGTGAAACCAGCGCTGGTGGATAACGATGGCAACATCCTGGAGGGCAAGACCGAAGGCAATCTGGTGATCCTGGACAGCTGGCCCGGCCAGATGCGCACCATCTATGGCGATCATGAGCGCTTCAAGCAAACCTATTTCAGCACTTACCCGGGTCGGTATTTCACCGGTGACGGCGCTCGTCGGGACGAGGACGGCTATTACTGGATCACCGGACGGGTCGACGACGTTCTGAACGTGTCGGGCCACCGCCTGGGCACCGCCGAGGTGGAAAGCGCCCTGGTCGCCCACGAGAAGGTGGCCGAGGCCGCCGTGGTTGGCTTCCCTCACGACATCAAGGGGCAGGGCATCTATGTCTATGTCACCCTGGTGCAGGGCGAGGAGCCGTCCGACGAGCTGAAGAAAGAGCTGGTGCAGTGGGTACGTAAGGAGATTGGCCCGATTGCCTCGCCGGATGTCATCCAGTGGGCGCCTGGCCTGCCCAAGACCCGCTCCGGCAAGATAATGCGTCGAATTTTGCGTAAGATTGCGGCCAACGAGCATGATCAACTGGGAGATACCTCCACCTTGGCGGACCCCGGTGTGGTCGATGAGTTGATCAGTAGTCGCGAATTTAAATAAGGTCGCAGAACGACCGTAACTCTGTAAGGAATCTGTTGAATGGCACAAACAATTATCGTCGCTGATGATCACCCGTTGTTTCGAGCAGCACTGAAGCAGGCGGTCAGTCAGGCGGTGCCCGATGCCGAGACGGTGGAAGTCGACAGCATCAAGGCGCTGCAGGCGGCGGTAGAGTCGCACCCGGACGCAGACCTGGTTCTGCTGGATCTCAACATGCCGGGTGCCCATGGTTTCTCCGGGTTGGTGTTCATGCGTGGGCAGTATCCCGGGTTGCCGGTGGTGGTGGTCTCAGGTTCTGAAGAGTTGCAGGTAATGCGCCGTTCGATCGACTACGGGGCCTCCGGTTTCATCCCGAAATCCGCGCCCCTGCCGACCATTACCGAGGCCATCCAGGACGTGCTGGAAGGTGATGTCTGGTTGCCCGAGGGTGTGGCGGAGAAGATCGAGCGGCTGCATTCCGACGCCACCGATTTCTCCGAAAAGCTGGCGTCGCTGACGCCGCAGCAATTCCGGGTGCTGGGGATGTTGGCCGAGGGGCTCCTGAACAAACAGATTGCCTACGATCTGGATGTCTCGGAGGCCACCATCAAGGCCCACATCACCGCTGTGTTCCGCAAGCTGGGGGTGCGTAACCGAACCCAGGCGGTCATAGCCATCCAGCAGATGGAAATTGATCCCTCCGATCAGTCCCTGTCCGGGAGCTGACGCCAGCAAACATCAGAGACATGAGAAGGAGCCTGCGGGCTCCTTTTTTTGTGCCTTTTTTCCGCTCCCCGGTTGTTGCTTTTTGTTTTAGGGTACAGGTGTACTAAAAATGGTCATATCTATACCAGTAAATGCAGTTGGTGTTGTAAGTAGGGCATTTTTCCGTTAGATTCAGCGTACACATGTACTCTCAAATGAGTGCGTCGTGACACTTTGTATGGTTGCAAGCGCAGAGGTGACGAATGAACGCTGCCGTTAAGCCCGATTCCCTTGGGGATGCCGTTTTTGGGAAACCCGATGAGCGTGAGCTCCGGGATCGAATGAAGAAGGAATTGCCTGCGGATACCTTCAAACCGCAGACCTGGCGTGTGATCTGGTTCGTACCCTTGCAGTTGCTGATCTGGGGCGGTATCGCCACCATCCTGCTGGCGCAGCTGCCCTGGTACGGGAATTTAGCGCTGGCGCTGCTGGTTGGGCACACAATCGGTTGCCAGGCGTTGTTGGCCCATGAGGTGCTGCACGGCGCCTTGGGTATGAGCCGGCGCTGGCAGAATTTCCTGGGGTGGCTAGGCTTCGGCCCATTGGTGGTGCCGCCGGAATTCTGGCGCAAGTGGCACAACGTGGTGCATCACGGCAACACCAACGCCGGCGATGCAGATCCGGACAGTTTTGGTACCTTGCGCCGCTACAAGGCCGATCCGAAACAGAAGAAATTCACTCGGCTGGCGCCGGGTTCGGGCAGCTGGTACAGCTACCTGTTCCTGACCTATTCCTTTACTTTCCACGCCCAGCTGGTGCTCTGGTTTCAGGCCCGCAAGCGCAAGCAATTCAAAGGCTTTGATCGGCGCCGGGCGATCCGGCAATCGTTCCTGTGTGTGGGTGGCTGGCTGGCCCTGGCGCTGGTGTCCGGACCGCTGGCAGTGTTCACGGTGGTGATTCCATTCATGATGGCGAACGCCCTGGGGCAGGGCTACATCCTCACCAATCATTTCCTGCGGCCACAAACCGCAACCAATAATCCGCTGGATAATTCCATGAGCCTGCGCAGCCACCCGGTGCTAGACCGGCTGCACTTCCGGTTCAGCCACCACGTGGAGCATCATTTCTTTCCGAAAATGGCGTCGAACAAGGCACCGCGGGTGCGCGCCTGGTTGGAGAGGAATCACGGCGAGCGCTACGTGGCCATGCCCCACAGCACGGCTCTGAAGCTGCTGTACACCACACCGAGGGTGTACAAATCACCGACCGAGCTGGTGGACCCAAACCGGCCGGAGCGAGTGGTGGACCTGTTGCCGTTGCAGCAACAGTTTGCGGCCAGCAATCGGGCCTGACCATTGCTGGCGGTTTAGGGAGGTTAGCCGGCGGCTCAGGCGCTACCGGCGTACCCCAGTTCCTTATTGACCAGGTTGAACAACTCACCGCCGGCGTGCCAGCGATCGAAGTTCTCCAGGAACTGATCGGTCAGGGCGCGCTTCCAGCCAATGAAGTCCCCTGCCATGTGCGCGGTCATGATGACGTTTTCCATGTCCCACAGCGGATGGTCTTCCGGCAGCGGCTCCTCCTCGAACACATCGAGACCGGCGCCGGCAATGTCGCCCCGCTGCAGGGCTGCAATCAGGTGGTCGGTTTTCACGATCGGGCCGCGGCCGATGTTGATCAGGCGCGCCGTGGGCTTCATGGCCTTGAACGCACGCTCGTCGAACAGGCCCTCGGTTTGCGGTGTTAGCGGGGCGGCGATGACCACGTAATCGGCGTGTCCGAGCTGCTCGAACAGGTCATCGTTGCCGTGCACGGCGACAAAGTCCGGATCGTCGTGGCGGGGTGTCCGGGCGATGCCATGGGCGTGCATGCCGGTGGCGTTCACCAGTCGGCCGATCTGACGGCCGATGGAGCCGGCGCCAACCACCAACACCTGCTTGCCCTCGGCGCGTTCGGTGTCCCGGTGCTGCCACTTGTGTTGCATCTGCAACCGGATCGAGCCCGGAAAATCTTTGGCAAACATCAGGATGGTGCACAGCACGTACTCGGCAATGGTGCGGTCGAAGATGCCGCGGGCATTGGTCACCACGACGTTGCTGTGGATCAACGCCGGGAACATCAGTGCATCCACGCCGGCGCTGGTGGCATGAATCCACTGCAGTTTGTCCGCCGACTCCCAGGCCGCCTCAAACGCTTCCGTGCGAAAATCGGTGACCATCATGATGTCCGTGCCCGGCAGGGTTGCCCGCAGCGTCGGTTCGTCGCTGGCAAATCGCACTTCTGCGCGCGCCCTCAGGGCCTCCATGCCTGGTGGTTCCGGTTCGCCCGGTGCAGTGAGAACGGTAACCACGGGTTTGCTTGGCTGTGTCATTGAACCTCCGCCTGGTGAGCTGGTTTGCGACGTCTCAGGACAGTCTGGTACCCCGTCGCAAACGGGTCAACTTGGTGGGCTAAAAGGCGTCAATCTGTGAGCCCCGGCAACCAGATTTTACCGACCGTATCTTTCTGCGCTTTTGTCTTGTGTGGCCTGTCCTTACTGGCTAACCTGCAGGGGTAGGTTATTTTTGCCCCGCTCGCAGGAGGTGTTTTATGGCAGATGCTGCCAACTACGAGACTGGCCAGTCCAGACCACGCAAGGTGAAGTACCGGAAGAACAAGGCCAGTTGGAACCCTGCCATGCAGGCGATCCCCGTGCCCGGTATCCGGCGCATGGTGAACATGGCGGCGTCGATGAAAGACGTCATCCATCTGTCCATCGGCCAGCCGGACCTGCCGACGCCGAAACACATCATTGACGCCTACATCGATGCACTCAACGCCGGCCAGACCGGTTACACCATGGATGCCGGCCTGCCGGAACTGCTGGTGGCGCTCCGGGATTACTACGGCAAGCGTTACAACCGCAAACTGACCCGGGACAACATCCTGATCACCAGTGGCGCCACCGAGGCCATGTACCTGGCGATCTCCGCCACGTCGGCCCCGGGCCGCCAGTTCATCGTCACCGATCCGTCGTTCCTGCTGTACGCACCGTTGATCCGGATGAATGGTGGCGAAGTGAAGTTCGTGCCGACCCGGGCCGACAACGATCACCAGCTCGACCCGGACGAAGTGATCAAGGCCATGGGGCCGCGCACTTTCGCGCTGATCCTGAACAACCCCAACAACCCGACCGGCGCCGTATACCCGCGCAGCACCGTGGAGACCATTCTCGAGGAGTGCGCCTACCGCGGGATTCAGGTCTACGCCGATGAGGTCTACGACCACCTGATTTTCGATGACGACGATTTTGCCAGTGTCCTGAACTGCTCCATGGACCTGGACAACATCATGTGCATCAGCAGTTTTTCCAAGACTTACAGCATGGCCGGCCTGCGGGTGGGCTGGGTGATCTCCAGCCAGGCGGCCATCAAGTCCCTGCGCCGTTATCACATGTTCACTACCTCGGTGGCCAACACCCCGTCCCAGTTCGCCGGCGTGGCAGCCCTCACCGGCGACCAGCAGTGCGTGCAGGACATGGTGAATATCTACCGCGAGCGCCGGGACAAGGTGGTGGAGCTGATCGACCAGACGCCGTACATGACTGGCTACAAGCCCGGCGGTGCCTTCTTCGCGTTTCCGGAGTTGCCGCCCCATGTGGACGGCTCCGACTTGGCGCTGCGCATGCTGAAGGAAACCGGTGTGTGCCTGGTGCCGGGGGACGCGTTCGGTGAGGAGTCCACCAACGCGGTGCGGATCAGCTTCTCCACCACCTGCGAGAAGCTGGAGCAGGCCTTCGACCGCATCATCCCGTGGATGGCGAAACAACAGTTCTGAGGAGTTGCCATGTCAGCCCTGGAGTCTGTCCTCATACAATGCCCCTACTGCTGGGAGACGCTGGATGTCAGTGTCGATCCCTCGGTGCCGGAGCAGGAGTATGTGGAAGACTGCCAGGTCTGCTGTCGCCCCATCCTCATCCACGTCAGTTTCGACGACGACCTGACACCCCACGTGGAGGCCCGGGCCGAGAACGAGTGACGCCCGGGCCCGCGCGGTCCAAACCTGACCGAACCTTAATATTGCCGTCTTGCCCGCCTGGGCGCCGTGCCTCAGGATAGAAACCTAAGTCACGGAGGCGACCCCATGCGCACTATTTCCAAGTCGGGCCTTTGGGCCCTGGTTCTTTTGGCACTGACTCTGACTGGCGGTTGTGCCAGTTTTTCTCCCTACGCCATTTCCGAAGGTGAACTGGAGCGTCACCTGCAGGAAGTGGTCAGCGATTTCGACCGCCAACAGCTGAAAAGTGGCTCACCGCTGAGCTTGAGCCTGAGCGACGCCGACATCACCCTGGGGCCGGATGGCCGTGACGTGGCGGTGATCGATGTGCGCGGGCAGGTGGCGGTTAACGCCATGCTGGCCCGTCTGCCGGTGGATATTGCGCTCAAGGTGGAAGGGGCACCGGTGTACGACAGTACCGAGAAAGCCGTGTTCATCCGGCGCCTGCAGTTGCTGGAGAGCAGTGTCGAATCGCCGTTTTTCCGCGGAGACCTGAATCCATTGACTGAAAACGTCATGCGGGCGGTGGCCCAGATGCTGGAGACCATGCCGGTGTACCGGCTGGATGAGACCGACTTCGCCCAACGGATGTTTGGCGCTATGCCGGTGGACGTTCGGGTGGCTCCGGGTCGGCTTGAGTTCGTGATGGCGGACCGCTAGGGGCCCGCCACCACCACTGGACTCAGTCTGACAGCCGCTGGCAGATGGCCGCACCAATCTCCCGGGTGCTGCGCCGGCTGCCGGCGTTTTCCGCCAGATCCGCCGCCACCGCGTCAAACAGCTCCTTGCCGGCAGTCGCCAGCGCAGGGTCTTTTCGGCCCAGCCAGTCCAGCATGCGGGCGGTGGTGAACAGCATCGCGGTCGGGTCGGCGATGCCCTGGCCGGCAATATCCGGGGCACTGCCGTGGGTGGGTTCGAACATTGAGGGCATATCCGGGTCGGTGGGGTTCAGGTTGCACGAAGGCGCCACCCCCATGCCCCCGGACAACACCGCCGCCAGGTCGGTCAGGATATCCCCCTGCAGGTTGCTGGCCACCACTACATCAAAGGCCCAGGGGCTCTGCACAAACTTCATGCAGGCGGCGTCCACCAGTTCGTGGTGAATGGCCACATCCGGGTACTCCTTGCTGATCGCCTCGAACGCCTCGGTGTACATGTCACCCCAGTAGCGCAGGGCATTGCGCTTGGTAATCAGGCACACCTGGCTCTCACAGGTGCGATGGTCGAGCGTCTTGAAATGACGGGTGCGGCCGTCCTTTGAGCGCTCTGCCGCCCGTTGCCGGGCCTGTTCGAAGCCATAGCGGATAATGCGATCGGTAGCCTTGCGGGTGAAAACCTCCATCTGAGTTGCTACTTCATCTTCGGTGCCTTTGCGCAGCCGGCCACCCTGGCTCACGTATTCGCCCTCAGAATTCTCCCGAATCACCAGCATGTCGATGTCTTTGGCTCGTTCGTCGGCCAGATATTGGCGTGCCCCCGGCAGCAACCGGGCCGGGCGTTCACACACCCACTGGTCAAAGCCTTTTCGCATCTCCAGCAAAGGCGCCAGGGAGATGCTGTCCGGCAGCAGGTAGCGCTCGCTGTCGTCCATCGGGCCCGGGTCGCCAAGGGCGCCAAGCAGAATGGCGTCAAAGGCCTGCAACTGGTTCAGGGCATCTTCGGGCATGGATTCGCCATGTTCCTCATGCCAGGCATGGGAAGGCCAGGGAAAGCGAGTCCATTCCACCGCCAGGCCGTGTTTCGCGCGCAGGGTTTCCAGGCACCGGACGGCTTCACCCACCACTTCCGGGCCAATGCCATCACCGGGCGTGACTGCGATGCGGGTTGTTTCGGCCATTTGAAGTACTCCTTTTTTGAACAGTGTGCGTACATGCTTGTGACCCCAGTTTAGTTGGCTGGAGAGCAGGCGCTAGCTAGGACTCTCAAGAAGCGGATGAAACGATTGCCGTCGCTGGCGGCTTTTTCGGGTCGCCGAATAACCGGAATTCAGTAATCAATAATTTCACCAAAATGTTAGTGAGGAGGTCTGGTGAAACAGTCCGCTGTACTTTTCGATGAGAGCCATTGTGGTCAATGCGAGTGTGGCGAAGGATTGAACTTTTCTTTTTCTTTCGCCTTTCAACCCATTGTCGATGTCGTGAACCAGTCTGTCTATGCATACGAAGCACTGGTGCGAGGCACCGAGGGCCAGGGCGCCCTGAATATCTTAGAACAGGTCAACGAGCAGAACCGCTATACCTTCGACCAAGTGTGTCGGGTCAAAGCAGTGAAGTTGGCGGCGCGATTGGGGATGGAGGCACGGCTGAGTATCAATTTCATGCCCAATGCCGTTTATCAGGCCGAGCACTGCATACGTACGACATTGGCCGCGGCAAAAACCTACAACTTTGACACCAAAAAACTCATTTTCGAACTCACCGAAAATGAGCAACTGAATTCTCTCGACCACCTGGTGTCGATCATCGATGCCTATCGGGAGATGGGCTTTGCCACGGCGATTGATGACTTCGGCGCTGGTTACTCCCGCTACAATCTGATGATCGCCAGCCCGCCCAACATCCTGAAGCTAGATATGGGGTTGGTGAGGGATGTGCACAAAAACGTCAACAAACAGGCGGTAATCGCTGGGATTATTGCCATGATGGAGCAGCTCGGTGGGGAAATCGTCGCTGAGGGCGTGGAAACGAAGCAAGAGTATTTCTTTTTGCGCTCGCAAGGCATTACTCTCTTTCAGGGCTATCTTTTCGCCAAACCAGGATTCGAACATCTGCCAGAACCGGTGTTCCCGGTCTGATGCAGGCCAGACTGTAAGGGTTTTCCTTTGTTGTATCGCATCATAACGTTTATCGGTGGCCTCCTTTTCGTGGTGGCCTTATTCGCGCTGCTGTGGTTCTTCTGCAAAAAGTTTCTCGAGCGCCACGGGGTGACGGATCAGGTGTCCGACCGTGCCATGGTGCTCGCTACCTGGACCTTTGCCGGGATCAGTGTCGGCCTGGTGTTTGCGGTGGTGGGCTCCCTGGTGCTTGGTCCCTGGGCCTTTTATCGGACCCTGCGCGGCCATAACGTCAACATCTCCGACGGCGCGGCTATCTGGTGGGGTTTTGGCATTGTCTTGGCCGCCATGGCGATCACCGGTGCCGGGTTCTTCGGCTTCCTGATGGCGGTGGGGGCTTACTAGCCGTCAGGCTAGGCAATCCCCCGCAACTGCTCCCGGAACCAGATCAGCGCCGGTTCCTTCTCATAGGCCTTGTGCCAATAAAGATGCACATCAATAGACGGCAGCTGCGCCGGCGGATCCATCAGGGTCAGGTTGGCGCGTTCGGTGAGAATCCGGGCGTAGGTTTCTGGCATGGTCAGTAGTAGGTCGGTGCCTTCGGCCACCCGGCACGCGGCGAAATAATGCTGGCAGCGCAGGCGAATGTCCCTCTGCACTCCCAGGCGTGACAACTCGAAATCCTCGATCCCTGGCCCTTCGGTACGGGACGACACCAGCACGTGCTTGGCCGCCAGGTAGTCCTCCATTTTCAACGGTCCCTTCGTAAGCGGGTGGTCACTTCGCGCCACCACCACCAGCCGGTCCTGCCGCAATAGCTGGTGCGAGGTCTGGTTGCTCACCGGCAGCAGCACATCCACGGCAAAATCCAGCTTGCCCGCCGCCAACTGGGTTTCCATATCCCGCCGGGCCACCCGTTGGCTCACTACTTCGAGCTCCGGGTAGGGCATCAGGCGTTCCATCAGCTGTGGCAGGAAGGTGGACTCCAGAATGTCCCGCAGCCCCAGGGAGTAGGTCTTGCGCTGGGTGGCGGGATCGAAGGCGTGGAACTGATTCACCGCACCCTGGATCTGGTTTAGTCCCGGACGCATGGATTCCAGGAACCGGCGCGCCAGCGGGGTGGGGATCATCTGGTTGCCCTGACGGGTGAACAGCGGGTCGTCGAAATGGTCCCGCAGTCGCGACAGCGAATGGCTCACTGCTGGTTGGGTCAGGTGTAGGGCCTTGGCGGCCCGGGTCAGACTGCCCTCCCGGTAGATGGTGTCGAACACATGCAGCAGGTTAAGGTCGAGGCGATTCAGGGCCATCTCGAAATCCGTGTCGGTGAATAAGCAGTGTTAATGATAAAGGATTAGAAAAATTCAGTCGCGTAATAGTTAGTGCAGTCCTAGACTGGCGCTATTGTGATCAATTCAATGCACCAGCCGTCAGGAATACAGCGAGGACAGGGCGATGGATTTCAACATTTCCGAGAGAGGCCAGGATTACCTGAAACGCGTGAAGGCGTTCATGGCCGAAGAGATTTTTCCCATTGAGGCGCAGTACCACAAGGAACTGATGGCCCAGGACAACCGCTGGGTGGTTCTGCCGATCATCAAGGAACTGAAGGAGAAGGCCCGGGCCCAGGGGCTCTGGAACATGTTCTTCCCGGACGAGAAATACGGCTGTGGCCTGCTCAATTCCGACTACGCGCTGATCGCCGAGGAAACCGGCCGCAGTTTCATCGCGCCAGAAATCTTCAACTGCAACGCGCCGGACACCGGCAACATGGAAGTGCTGATCCACTATGGCTCGGAAGAGCAGAAGGCCGAGTGGCTGCCGCGTCTGATGAGCGGTGAGATCCGTTCCGCGTTCTGCATGACCGAGCCGGGCGTGGCCTCTTCCGATGCCACCAACATGGAAGCCACGGCGGTGGTGGAAGGTGACGAGGTGGTGCTCAATGGCCGCAAATGGTGGAGCACTGGTATCGGCCACCCGGACTGCAAGGTTGCCATTTTCATGGGCCTGACCGATCCGGACGCTCATAAGCACCGTCGCCATTCCATGGTGCTGGTGCCGCTGGATACCCCGGGCGTGAAGGTTGAGCGCATGCTGCCGGTGTTCGGCGCCTACGACGAGCCATACGGCCACGGCGAGGTGGTGTTCGACAACGTGCGTCTGCCCAAGAGCGCCTTTATTGCCGGCCCGGGCCG
>JBPEXK010000025.1:0-2060 GCA_052031745.1 Marinobacter sp.
TATTTACAGGCCGAATTGTTGCGTCGGAATCGGGAGAGTGAGGGCCAGGCCGAGGTTCCCGATCTGGTGGAGCGAGCCCTGAAGGTCACCATGGCCGGTATCGCCGCGGGAATGCGGAATACCGGTTAAACCGGGCATCAATCACCGGTGGCCGCGAAGCCACTGACCCAGGTAACAGGAGCAATAGTGGCACTCGCAGCGCGACTGGAACAGTTTTTTGCCCGCAAGGGCATCGCCTACACGGAAATGCCGACGCCTGCAGCGGCCAACCTTGAAGCCGTGGTGACCGGCTCGGGCCAGCCCGAGGGCGACTTTATTCAGGCCACGCTGCTGATCGACGTTGGTGGCCCGGTCATGGTGGTGCACGGCTTCGACAGCACCCTGGACCCTGAGGCGCTGTATCGGCTCTCCGGGCGCCGGTTGCAGGTGCTGACCACCGACCAGGCCATGCGCTTATTCGACGATTGCCAGCACGGATTCATCCCGCCCATCGGCGGCGCCTACAACCTGGCGGTGCTGGTGGATGATGATGTCGTCCGCGCTGACCGGGTGCTGATGACCGGTGGCCGCGGTGATGCCGTGGTTGAGCTGCGCGGCCGGGATTTCCGCCTGGCCACAGCCGGTGCCGGCCATGGCCACCTGGTGATCCGCGGTTCGGGCGTCAGCGACAGCCCGCAGCTGAGCCTGGATGAGGTCGCGGAAAAGCTCCAGCGTCTCTACCGACTGCCACCGATGCCAGCGCTGGCCCTGCGGATCTTGCGTCTGACCACCAGCAGCGAGACCAGCGCCCGGGAACTGGCGGAGCTGATCGAGCTGGACCCCAGCCTCGCAGCCCAGATTCTGCGCTACGCCCGTTCCGCGTTGTTTAATTACCCCGGTCAGATTCACTCGGTACAGGACGCCGTCACTCGAGTGCTCGGGTTCGACCGGGTCGCCCACATCGCCCTGGGCATTGCCTCGGTGCGGGCCTTCGATGTGCCGCGCAAAGGCTCCCTGGGCATGAACAGTTTCTGGCGCCACTCTCTGTACAGCGCCTTCCTGTGCCAGACCATCGCCGGGCACATCGGCAGCGACAAGGCCCTGGCCTACCTGTGCGGATTGCTGCATAACTTCGGCCTGCTCCTGATCGGGCATCTGTTCCCGTCCGAGTTTCAGGAATTGACCGTACGGCACGACGCCAATCCTGAGGCCAGCCTGCAGTCCCTGGAACAGCAGGTGTTCGGCCAGGCCGGCGACGGCCAGATTCTCGCGATAGGGCATGGGTCGATTGGAGGCATCCTGCACAGACTGTGGCAAATGCCGGACGCCGTGGTGAAAGCCGCCGCCATGCACCAGCAGTCGAGTTACCACGGCGATCATGAACGCGAGGTGCTGATGGTTCAGTTGGCCAATGCCGTGTTGAAGACCCGCGACATCGGCGATGAGTTCAATCCCGACGATGTGCCGGCCTTGCTGGAAAGCCTCGGCCTCGGCCCCGAAGTGCTTGCCACACTGGAGCAGGAGATCGACCGGGTCGGCCCCGATCTGGACGCGTTGGCGAATTCCCTGTCATCCTGACGCCTTCCGGGCACTGAAGCTCCGTGCCCCTTTTCCGTGCATGATACGGAGGTCGGCTTTCTCTAAGAGGCCTGACTTCGTATAATGCGCTGGCTCCGATTCCGGCTGAGCACCGTTCGGCGCTGAGAGGTTGTCGCAAAGGCGAGGTCTTTGCCGCAACTTTTCCAACGATAATGACTGATACGGGAGCACAACGTTATGCGAATCATCATGTTAGGAGCGCCAGGCGCCGGTAAGGGCACTCAGGCCCAATTCATTACCGAACGCTTCGACATTCCCCAGATTTCTACCGGGGACATGCTGCGCGCCGCGGTCAAGGCCGAGTCCGAGCTCGGTCTGCAGGTCAAGGAAGTCATGGCCACGGGCGGCCTGGTGTCCGACGACATCATCATCGCCCTGATCGAAGAGCGCATTCAGCAGCCGGACTGCAAGAATGGCTTCCTGCTTGATGGCTTCCCGCGCACCATTCCCCAGGCCGAAGCGCTGAAAGACCAGGGCATCGC
>JBPEXK010000261.1:0-14222 GCA_052031745.1 Marinobacter sp.
GGGCTTCAGGTTCAGGTCTTTGGCCGGCGTCAGTTCCGCTTTGCGGCAGCCGGCCAGGAACCGGGCACTGGTGCCGAAGTGGGTGACCTTCTCGTCGGCCACGGTCTGCCACAGGGCGTTCAGGCTTGGGTATCCGGGCGAGCCGTCGACGGTAACCACGGCGGCCCCGGTCATCAGCGCGGAGGCCTGCCAGTTCCACATCATCCAGCCGCAGGTGGTGAAGTACAGGAACCGGTCCTCTGGGCCGACGTCCCCGTGCAGCATCAACTCCTTGGCGTGATTAACCAGCAGGCCGGCGCTGCCGTGCACGATGCACTTGGGCTGACCGGTGGTGCCGGAGGAATACAGGATGTAGACCGGATGGTCCGGAGCCAGCGGGGTAAAGCTCGGGGTCTGGCCATCGCCTGCAGCCAGGGCGTCGTCCCAGGCAGTCACCAGCGGCCCGTCGATGGGCGCCTGGTCTGGCAGCTGGGCCACGCTGACCACGCACTTCAGGGACGGCAGGCCGGCGATCAGCTCGGCGAAATCGGCCTGGCGGGCAAACACCTTGCCGCCGTACCCATAACCGTTGACCGCGATCAGCGCCGACGGCTCGATCTGGCTAAAGCGATCGAGGATGGCGCCGACGCCAAAGTCCGGGGAGGCGGAGCTCCAGATGGCGCCCAGGCTGGTGGCGGCGAGCATGCCGACCATGGCTTCGTAGCCGTTGGTGACCACGCCGGCGACCCGGTCACCGCTCTCGATGCCCTTGCTGCGCAGGAAGCTTTCCAGCGCGCCGACATCGGCCTTGAGTTCGGCGTAGCTGCGGCGCAACACAGGGCGGGTTTCGCAGTAGGCGACGATGGCCTCGCGGTTGGCGTGATCACCGTCGGCCAGGCGCAGCAGGTTGGCGGCGAAATTGAGTTTCATGCCCGGGAACCACTCGGCGCCCGGCATGTCCCGCTTGCCCAGCACTCGCTCGGCGGGCTGATCACTGACCAGGCCGCAGTACTCCCAGACCTTGGCCCAGAAGGTTTCCAGGTCGTCGATCGACCAGCGGTGCAGGGCGTGGTAATCCACGAACGGGCCGTAGCCCTGGCTTTCCAACCAGGTGCTGAACTGGCCCATGCGGGAGTGTTTGAGCATGCTGTCCGAGGGCGACCAGACCACCGGTGCTTGTTCTGTGTGACTCATCCGTCTCTCCTGTGTCTTATTGCATGTGCCAGCCGTGGCTCACCACGATGGACTGGCCGGTCAATGCAGCGGACGGGAAAGCGGCCAGGTGCACGGCCAGCTCGGCAACGTCTTCGACGGTGGTGAACTCACCGTCCACGGTGTTTTTCAGCATCACCTTGCTGATGACCTCTTCCTCGGACATGCCCAGTTCTTTGGCCTGCTCGGGAATCTGCTTGTCGACCAGCGGGGTGCGGACAAAACCGGGGCAGATGATGTTACTGCGCACGCCGTGCTCGGCACCCTCTTTTGCCACCGCCCGGCACAGGCCGAGCATGCCGTGTTTGGCGGCCACGTAGGGGGCCTTCAGGGGCGAGGCTTCCAGGGAATGCACCGACCCCATGTACAACATGGTGCCGCCACCGCTGGCGTACATTTGCTTGAGCGCCGCTCGGGTCACCAGAAAAGCGCCGTCCAGATGCACGTTCATGACCTTGCGCCAGTCGTCGAACGCCAGCTTGTGGACCGGATCGATGTGCTGGATACCGGCGTTGGCCAGAGCAATGTCCAGACCACCCCACTTTTCCACAACTGCCGCCACGCCGGCGTCTACCGCCTGCTCGTCGGTAACGTCCATGGCCAGGGCCATGGCGGTGCCACCGGCCTGTTCAATGGCCTCGACCGCTTCCTGGGCACTGTCCAGGGTCAGGTCGGCAACCGCCACCCGGGCGCCTTCACGGGCGTAGTGCTCGGCGATGGCCCGTCCGATGCCGCGGCCGGCACCGGTAATCAGGGCAATCCGATTTTCCAAACGCATTCTCTGTCTCTCCTTAGTTGTAAGCGATGCTCGGCAGCCAGGTGGCGATCTCCGGTACCAGGAACACGATCGACAGCGCTACCAGCTGAATGATGATGAACGGCACCACGCCGCGGTAGATGTCGGTCACCTTGATCTCAGGCGGCGCCACACCCTTGATGTAAAACAGCGCGAAACCGACCGGCGGGGTCAGGAACGAGGTCTGCAGGCACATCGCAAACATGATGGTGAACCAGACCAGATCGAAGCCCAGCTGCTGCACCACCGGTGCCACCAGGGGCAGGATGATCAGGGTAATTTCCACCCAGTCCAGGAAGAAGCCGAGCAGGAACACCCCGAACAGGATGGTCAGCACCACGCCGTAGGGCCCGAACGGCAGACCCAGCAGGGCCTCCTCAATCACCGCGTCGCCGCCCAGGCCACGCAAGACGACGGAGAACGCGGTGGCGCCCAGGAAGATCGCGAAGATAAACGCCGCGGTACGGGTGGTTTGCTGCACCGAGGCCCGCAGCACCTTCACGTTCAGTCGGCCCGCCATCAGTGCCAGCAGCAGCGCGCCCAGGGCGCCGACGCCGGAGGCTTCGGTGGGGGTGGCGACCCCGGCAAAGATCGAACCCAGCACGCCCAGGATCAGGGCTGCCGTGGGCAACACCGCCTTGGCCACTTCCCAGACCACGCCCCAGCTGATCTTCTCCATCCCCGCCGGCACGGGCGCGATCTTGGGCTGGAACAGTGGCCGCAGCATGGCGTAGGCCACGTACATGGCGCCCAGCATCAGGCCGGGCAGGAACGCGCCCATGAACAGATCACCGACCGAGGCTTCCGGTACCGCCAGCCGGTCCGCCATCAGTACCAGCATGATCGAGGGCGGGATCAGGATGCCCAAGGTGCCGGTGGCACAGGCGGTGCCCACGGCAAAGCCCTTGTCGTATTTATTCTCCATCATCACCGGCAGCGACAGCATGCCCAGCAGCACCACCGAGGCACCGATGATGCCGGTGGTGGCGGCTAGCAGCACGCCGATGACAATCACGGTGACGGCGAAACCGCCGCGCACCGGACCAAACAGCTTGACCATGCTGTTCATCAGGCGTTCGGCGACGCCGGACTGATCCAGCATGATGCCCATGAAAATGAACATGGGCAGAGCTACCAGGGTTTCGCTTTCGACGATCCCCCATATCCGTTCGGGCACCAGGCCCATGGACGAGGGGTAATCAAACCAGAGGTTGGCGCCAAAATTCTCCACCGCGACCACACCGACCACGGTCCAGATTACGGCCGTGCCACCCAGCACCCAGGCCACGGGAAAACCGGTCATCAGCAGTGCCCCGAAGGTCACGAACATGCCGATGACAAAAAGCGTTTCAAGCTCCATCAGGACGCATCCTCTTTCTTGTCATTCTTGGAATCGGTCCGGATCGGTCGGGGAAAACCGAACAACAGGGCGGTGACCTTGAACAGGCGGGAAATGGCCGCCAGCAACAACAAAGCAAACGAGAGTGCCAGCACCGCCTTGAGCACCCAGCGATGGGCCAGGCCCGCAGGCGCCTGACTGGTCTCGCCCAACTCCCAGGAACGGATGGCGTAAGGCACCATTTCGTACACCGCCAGGCCAAGGAACGGCAGGAGCAGAATCAGCAGCCCCAGCAACTCTATCCAGCCCTGGGTCTTCAGGGACATGCGTTCGTGCAGGACATCCACCCGAACGTGGTCGTCAGCCACCAGGGTATAGGCCAGCCCAAGCAACCAGCCGGTCCCGGCAAGGTGCCATTGCACCTCTTCCAAAAACACCGAACCCTGGCCGAAGGCATAACGACCGACCACGGCCCAGATGATCACACCGGTAACCACCACCCACATCCAGGACGCGGTCTTGCCTACGGCAGACAGCATGGCATCCAGAACCTGGCTGAGTCGGGTAGTGGGGAGTTCGGTGTGGTGATGAATCAATTCGTCTGCTTTGCTCACCGATGCCCGTGGCGTTTGGGGTGAGTGCTGATCAGACACCGTCATGGGTGGGTACCTCGCTTGGAAGGCAATTACTGCGAAACAAGGATGGCCCCGAAGGGCCATCCAGTGGTTGAACGACACCGGGCCTCAGGCCCGGTGCGACTGTCTTGGTCTGGCGACCTTACAGATCCGCCGGCAGGTAGGCGCGCTCATCCCACACTTTGTACGTTTCCATGAACTCCTGTTGGCTCTCGTACACTTTCTTGAAGTCGGCGTCTTTGGACGCTTCCTCTTCCAGCACTTCCTGAGTCACCGCTTTCAGCTCCAGCAGTACTTCGCGCGGAATCTGATCGGCGTTGACACCGCTGTCCTGGAAGCCGGCCAGAACCTTGCCGTTCTTGTACTCACCTTCGGCCAGGCCACGGGTAGTAGCGGCGGTGCAGGAAGCCTCAACCAGCGCTTTCTGGGCGTCGGTGGCGCGGTTCCACTCATCCTGGTTGATCAGCATGTACTGGGCTGTGAACTGCTGGTGCCAGCCCGGGAACAGGTTGTACTTGACGATCTGGTCGAAACCGAGGATCTGGTCGATGGCCGGCATGGAGAATTCGGTGGCGTCGATGGTGCCTTTCTCCAGCGCCTGGTACAGCTCGCCGCCCGGCATCATGGTGACGGAAGCGCCCAGCTTTTCCAGGACCTTGCCACCCAGACCGGCGAAACGGATCTTCATGCCCTTGTAGTCTTCCAGGGATTCGATCTTGTTGGAGTACCAGCCAGCGGTCTCAGGCCCGATGATGCCGCACAGCTGAGCGTGCACCTTAAAGCCTTTGTTGGCATAGGTTTCCTGCAGCAGCTCATGACCGCCACCGTAGTAGTACCAGCCAATGTAGGCCCAGGGCTTCATGCCGAACGGCACCGCGGCGAACAGAGGCACGGCAGGCACCTTACCCTGGTCGTAACCAATCCAGGTGTAACCGGCAGATACCTTGCCATCAGAAACGGATTGCAGGATGTCGAAAGGTGGAACCAGCTTGCCTGGCTCGTAAACGCGAACCTGGATGCTGCCGTCGGAGGCGGTGGTCAGGTTGTCGGCAACCCAGGCAGCGGGAGAACCGAGGCCTGGCAGATTCGTGGCGAAGGCAACGGGCATCTTCCAGCGCAGGTCGTCTGCAAACGCGGAACCCGTTGTAAGGGCAATCGCACCGGCGACCCCGGTGATGGCCTTCAAGAGTTTCATTGGCAAGTCTCCTAGCATTGTTATTTTGGCTGGCCCGCCAGATAAGGCTGACGGGCCTAGTCTGAGTATAGTCAGACATCGCAGGAAACAGACGGACACGGGTAATTTGGGGTCCAACGAGGGGCGTCAATCTTGTTTTCTGCGTTGTTCTGACGTCCTGCATGACAGGTATAGCAGACACCATGCCAACCGAATTTTATCGAGCAATTTCAGAAGGTTGCACTAAAACTTTTGGATCGACGAGGAGCCAAACTGTCCGAGAATCCGGACGGCTTTAGACATCAGTCGTAGGGGTTTGTACGGACACCCGGACAGGCGTCCGGATATCAGGACAGTTTGGCCAGCTTTTCGTACAGCACCGAGCGGGAAATGCCGAGCAGCTTGGCCGCCCGGGTGCGGTTGCCCCGGCTGGCCACCAGCGCCTCTTCAATCGCCTGGGCCTCGGCGTCTGCCAGGGTGCGAGCGAGTGGTCGCACTGGCTGTGGCGTGAGAGACGAAGCCGGCCGGGCGCTGCTGCGCGGTAGCACCTTAAAGACCGCGTCAGCGTCCAACAGGCCACCTTCCTCACCCATGGTCAGCGCCCGTTCGAGCACGTTGCGCAACTCGCGGATATTGCCGGGCCAGTCATAGCTGCCCAGGGCTGAGACGCCGGCGTCGGTGATTTCCCCGCGCAGCTCCAGGCCCTCACAGATTTCGCCCAACAGGGCCTCGCACAGCACGCCCAGGTCGGCGAGCCGGTCGCGCAGCGGCGGAATGGGGATTTCCAGCACATTCAGCCGGTAATACAGATCGGAGCGGAAGCTACCCTCGGCAATCATGGCCTCCAGGTTGCGACTGGTAGCGGCAATAACCCGCACATCCACCCGCTCGACCTTGTTCGAGCCCAGGGGCTCTATCTCGCCTTCCTGCAGGGCCCGCAGCAGCTTGGCCTGCAGTGGCAGCGGCATGTCGCCGACCTCGTCCAGGAACAGGGTGCCGCCGTTGGCGAGCTGGAACTTGCCCTCCCGGGTGCGCCGATCCGCGCCGGTGTAGGCCCCGGGCGCGACCCCGAAGAACTCGGCTTCCAGCAGGTTGTCAGGTATGGCGGCCACGTTGACGCCGACAAACGGCTTGTCTGCCCGGGGTGACACCGTGTGGATGGCCTGGGCCAGGACCTCCTTGCCGGTCCCGGTCTCGCCCAGCAGCAGCACCGGCATCTCGCGCCCGGCGGCCAGACGGGCCCGACGTTTCACTTCCAGGGCCGCCGGGCTGGCGCCGACGAAATCGCCCAGGCTGTAGCGGGTACCCCGGGCCTTCTTGGCCAGGGCCTTGCGGGCCGCGGCCAGATCCTGGTGCAGGCGCCGGTATTTCGACACCAGCGGGGTCAATGGCTGCAGGTCGTCGTAGAGCACGAAGGCGACGGCCCCGACAATTGCCCCGGACTCGTCGTAATAGGGCAGCCGGGTAACCACGAACTGCTGCTTGTTGTGTTCCATGATGTCCAGCAACAGCGGCCTACCGGATTCCACCACCTCCGGCATCCTGGTCTGCGGGATCATCTGGCGCACCGGCTTGCCGATCACCCGGGACGGATCCCCCAGGCCCAGCAAATGGGAATAGCTGCTGTTGATCCAGGTGATGCGGGCTTGTCGATCCACGGCAATGGCACCAGCACTGGCCTCTTCGAACATGGGGAACAGGGCCTCGATCAGGTCCCGGGTCAGCACGTTCTTGTTCTTTTCGCTGAACAGCTCTGTCATGTACTGCGCACCATCACCACCGTGGATATTAGTCATGCCTGAAACTCCAGCATCCGGTTGCCCGGATGCGGTCAGAGAAGTATATGGGCCCCCATGACCGGGGGCAAACCGGGCCGCACCGCCGGAGTGATGCGGCCGAGCGGGGTTCAGTCCGGAATTCGGAGCTGATTGCGCACGAACCGGATTCGGTCGGCGGCAGCCGGATTGGCGCTGATATCGGGCAGATTCTGCTCAGCCAGCGGCTCACTGATGCTGCCCCGCGGCAGGGTCCGTACCACCTGGCTTGGCGGCAACGGCTGCTGTTCGGTCAGCCGGGCCCACACCAGGTCCAGGGCCTGGAAAAAATAGTGGTGCAGCGGCACGTAACGGTCAGCGAGTCCGGGAAAACCGTTGAGCACGTCCAGGTGATGGGCGTTGAGAATTTCGTAGTAGCGCAGATTCGAGCTACGGCCTTCCACCTTGTGATTCAGCGCCACGTAGGGCCGGGAGGTGTGGTTGATCGGCAGGATCGCATCGGCCCGCCCGGTGACGAACACCGTGGGCTTGCGACGCAGATTTCCGGACGCCCGAACTCGCTCAATGCTGTGGGCTATGGCCCGAGCCTGGGCCGCCGCTTTGCCTCGCAGCGCATCGCCCGTGACCGGATCGCGTCCCTCCGCCAGGCTGCGCAAACACAATAGGGCATCCAGACCGAAATCCGCCTGACTGGAACTGGGCGAGACACTGGTCGACAAATGAGTAGGCTGGCCCGCGGCGCCATCGAAGACCAGATTCACACCGGCGGTGGGTGGAATCCCGTTGCTGGCGGAGAACAGCGCGGCTTCCGCAACCGGCGTCAACGGCGTTACCGCACCGGCAGGATCGGTGGCGGCCATGCTCAGATCGCACAACCGGTCTTCGACGCCGGCGCGGGCATAGGCGTTAGCGTAGGTTGCAGCAATGCCCTGGGCCACCGACAGGCCGAAATGCACCGGTGCCAACAAATTCTGCTCTGGCTGGATAGCGAAGTCCTCGTTCAGGATCCGCAGTGCATCGGTGGCCCTCTCATCCAGGGTCGCCCCGGACACCAGGCCCTTGTTGGCCAAGGAATGACAGATGTTTTCACCCACCGCCGGCGGATTGAACACGGCATTGAGCGGCGCGGAGTCCCGAATGGCCGGGGCCTGATTGGCGCAGCCCTGGTAGACCGCCAAGGCCGTGCTGTAGTCCAACAGGCTGCGGCTGTGGTTGGTAATGACCGGACCATTACCCTGGCGAATGGTGAAGCGAGGGCCAATTCGCGGATTCACGTTAGGCTCGGACACCGCCACACCATCGATGAGCCCCCACCAATCCATCTCGGCCGCACGCACCGAGGCACCACCGCCATTGGAGACACTGGAAGCGATGACCAGGGTGTTGTGGGGTCGAAGACTGGCCAGGGTTTTACCGTTACCCAACGGCCGGCCAAACTTTTCATTCAGCACGTAAAACCCGAAACGAATCGACTGCAGCACATGCCGACCCCAGTGGGCCTCCGGATTGGCCTTGGAGTGAGCATGTTTGAAAGCCAACCGATCGGGCCAATCGGCATTGAAATCCCCAAGCTCGCGCTCGGACAGATCGGCGCGGAACTGAACCGGGCCGTCAGCCTCGGTCAGGGTGCCGTCGAGACGCTGAGCGGTATTGGTTTCGAGGTTGTGGGAGCCGGTACCGGTGCCCTTGTCGGTGTACACCACCGCGCACCCTTTCTTCAGGCCCCATTCCCCGGCGGTGCCTATCGCACCGTAGATACCTCGGGAGCCAGAGGAAGGTGCGGTAACCATGCAGGCCCGGTCCGGATCAAAGGAATCCGGCACCTGCACCATCACCGTGACCGGAACGGGGGAGCCCCACACGCCCATGAAAGCGCGGTATTCGTCGCCGGCGATCAGCCCGTCACCGGGTGCCTCGACGCTGGGGCCGAAAAACTGGCCGTATCCTCCGCCGGGTACCGTATCCACCAGAGCACGATAATTGTTGTAGATGGCCAGGCGCCGAAGTTCCGCTGGCGTTGGCAAGAGCGGTTCGTCGAAGCCGGGCGCCGGACCGGCAAGACCGGACGCGCCCAGGCCTGCGGTCAGCAGATCATCGGTGATGCCGTCGTAACGCGTGTGCTCAACGTCGCCCTGGATGAATCTGGGCAAAACGTTGAAAGGCGAGACACTGAACGGATGGAAGCTCCCCGCCGACGCCTGGGAGACAGATAGGGTGGCACCGATCACGATGCCCAGCAGCGTGTGTTTCATCGTCGTTCCTTGTTTGTTGTTGTTCACGAACGGGTCTGCCCCGTGGGCTCCAGCCCAACGGTGGTAATGCGTATCCTGTGCCAATTGCCCAAGCGTCTGTTTTTATGGGATTAATCGAATGCTTCTTTGGAAAGGAGAGGGCATACCGCAGTCATAATCCGGAATTCCGGACAACCACTGGGTTCGAGGGAGGCGGCAAAACGCCCACTAGACCACCCTCGCCCGGACTGACCGGATTTCGGGACACCGTCCTGAACTCCGGACACCGGCGCCTATCAGTCGATGGGGCGGCACCGCTGCATCCAGCCAAGCGCTGTCCTCGTAACATTGAATATCCATTGCTCAGGACGAAGGCAAGGCACGATGCGAGATCACTCATCCCGGGCCAGGCAGGCCCAGCGCGCCGTGATCGGTGCGCTCAGCAGCTTGGTCATCCTGGCCGGTTGCTCCACCCACACCAACGCACCCGAAACCGAGGTCCGGCCAGAGCAGACCGGTTACACCGTGGAGCGGAGTCTGCGTTTCTCACCAGATCACTGGCCCCAGGCCCTGTATGCGGATCTCTATCTGCCCGAACGCCAGACCCTCAGCCCGGTCGTGCTGTTGGTGCACGGGGGCGGCTGGGAGCGGCGATCCCGAGCCGATATGGACTGGATCGCGGAAGACCTGGCCGGGCACGGCTTTGCGGTGATGAACATCGACTACCGGTTTGCCCCGACGTTCACATTCCCGGCCCAGCTCCACGACCTGCAGATTGCCCGCTCCTGGCTCAATCGCGCCGCCGACCAGTACCGGCTGGACAGCTCGAAGGTCAGTGCCTTTGGCTTCTCTTCCGGAGCCCATCTGGTGGCTCTGCTGGCGCTGGTGGCGAGTACCGACAGTGACCTGAATCAGCCCTATGGCGGCCCGGATACCGGTGTTCAGGCTGTGGTGGTGGGGGGCTTGCCGTCCGACCTGGTGGCGTTCGATTCCGGGCGATTGCTGCGTCAGTTCCTGGGAGGCAGTGAAGAGGCCAAGCCTGACCTGTACCGCAAGGCTTCGCCGATCAGCCACGTGTCCCGTCAGGCGCCACCCTTTTTCCTGTTCCACGGCACCATGGACTCGCTGGTACCAATCCGGCAAGCGGAAAAATTCCGCAACGCCCTGGCCATCCACAGCGTCGAGACCGAGCTGTTCCGGATGCACCTGCGCGGGCACGTCACCAGTTTCCTGACCGCCGGGGATGCCGTTGAAGCGGCGATTGGCTTCCTCGCGCGCCAAACCGACGACTGAACCACCTCAGCCGATGCGCACAAATGGCAGCAGGCTGAGACCGGCGATGACCACGATGGCCAGCACCGCCGCCAGCGTACGCACCGGTCGCCGGCGCAGCATCGACCAGACGCCACCGGTTTCGCCCGCGGCCAGGCTGGCCTCGTAGGCCTGGCGCTGGCTTCGGGCCCGTTCGCGCTGGTAGTCGTCGAGTAGCTGCCGGGCGCGGGCGGCCTCGTCATCGTCGTGGACCCAGAAGCCACCCATGCTGATGCCCCAGCGGCTTGGGGGCGTCTCGTAGTAGCGTACCTCGTGGGCCTCGAACAGCGCGCGAATTTCCTCGGCTTCGTCGTCGGGCACGTGACGCAGATTCATCAGGTGGTGGGGCATGGCGGCTCGTTAATTGGTATCCGTCGTGATAATGCCTATATCCTAACATCAAAGGAGCACCCTCAAATTCACCAACGGGATACTGCATGAGCCACAGCCCCCTGCGCCTGCTGCTGGAGTTCGACGCCCGCAGCCAGCGGGACCGTGACCAGACACCGGCGTTCCTGCACCGCCGCGACCGCAAGTTTGCCCTGACCTGCGAACACCAGGGCCGGGCCCCCGGCGTGGCGTTGTGGCTGGAGCACATGGCGTACCTGAGCGGCCCGGGCAAAGACCCCAGTCCGGCACAGCAAAGCTTGCGGCTGTGGCGCCGGATCACCCTCGGCTTCGCCGGCGCCGGCGCCCTATTGGGCATCCTCACCATGCTCAGCCTGTTGTTCTTCGAAGGCGGCCAGCGCATCAACCTCAGCCTGTTCATTGCCTTTGTCGGCCTGCAACTGGTGTTGGCCCTGGCCACCAGCGTGCAAGCGGTGATCGGCTGGCAGCCCTGGCGCTGGCTGGTGCAGAGGGTGGCGCCCGACGCCAGCGGCGAGGTCCTTCGGCGCCTGCGGCCCTTACTGATGGCTCGGGCCGCCCAGACTGGCGGCACCTGCTTCGCCCTCACCGGGCTGGTTACCCTGTTAGTGCTGGTGGTGGTGCAGGACCTGGCGTTCGGCTGGAGCACCACCCTCAGTACCGGCGCCGAAGGCTATCATCGCCTGCTGCACAGCCTCGCGCTCCCCTGGGCCTGGCTCTGGCCGGCAGCCGTGCCGGACCTGGCGCTGGTGGAGGCGACCCGATTCTTTCGCTCCGCGGCCGACGCTGGCGCCGGGAATCCCGCCCGCTGGGGCCAGTGGTGGCCCTTCGTCACCATGCTCTGGCTGACCTGGGTGCTGTTGCCACGCCTGGCGCTGGCCTTGCTCAGCGCCGGCCTGATTCGAATCCAGGCGCGAAGAATGTTGCACCGGCACCCGGCGCTGCACGCCCTGATGTACCGGTGGGAGACCCCGACCCTGGATACCGGCAGCGCACACAACGACGCCGCCGACCTGCCCGACACCGACACCAGCGCCGCCGTCCAACCGCTGCCGGAAACCGACCTGGTGCTGTGCTGGGGCGACGCCGGCAATACGGAACTGCCCGGTGGCCTGACTGGCCTGGAGAACCAGATCTTCCACGCCGGCGGCCGGGCCACCCTGGCCGAGGATCGCGCCGTGCTGGCCAGGATTGGCGAACAACTGGCCCAGCGTCCGCAGCCGGCGGTGCTGGTGATCACCCGAAGCTGGGAGCCGCCAACCGGGGAGCTGCAGGATTTCCTGACCGACGCCGGCGAGCGCTGGCCCGGCCACACCCGCATCGCCCTGGTCCCCCTCAGTCTCGATGGTCAGCGGGAGCCGGAAACTCACCAGTTGCAGCAATGGCTGCGCTTCGCCGAGCGCCTGAACGACGACCGGGTGGGCGTGAGCGTGCTGCGCCTGGAATGGCAGGATCCCTTTGCCACCGCGGGGGTCAGCCCGTGACCGAGGCACCGATGTTCGCCGTGGTCGGCCACCCGAACAAGGGCAAGTCCAGTGTCGTGGCCACCCTGTCCCAGAACGACGCCATTGCCATTGCGCTGGAGCCGGGCACCACCCGCCAGCGCCAGGCCTACCCCCTGAGCGTTGATGGCCGCACCCTCTATACCCTGGTCGACACCCCCGGGTTCCAGCGCCCGCGGCGGGTGCTGGAGTGGCTGCAGGCCCACAGCCTGAGCGCCTCCGACCACCCGGAAACCGTGCAGGCGTTCGTTACCCAGCACCAGGGCGATGGCCGCTTTACCGACGAATGCGAACTGCTGACCCCGCTGGTTGAGGGCGCCGGCATCATCTACGTGGTGGACGGTTCAGTGCCCTACAGCGCCGAACACGAGGCCGAGATGACCATCCTGCGCTGGACCGGCCGGCCCAGCCTGGCGCTGATCAACAGCATTGGCAGCGACGACTACAGCGACACCTGGCAGGCGGCCCTGGGTCAGTTCTTCCAGGTCGTCCGCAAGTTCGATGCCGTGCGCGCCCCGTTCGAGCAACATCTCAGCCTGCTGCGCGCCTTCGGCCAGCTGGAGCCAGACTGGGAGCAGCCGTTGGCCCAGGCCACCGAACACCTGGCCAACCAGCGCCAGAAGCGCCAGAGCCAGTCCGCCACCCTGATCGCCGATGCCCTGGCCGACATGATGGGGTACCGGGAAAAACGCACCCTGACCCTGGACCAGGTTGCCGCCACCAGCGACGCCGACCTGGCCGAACAGCTCAGGCAACGCTGGTACCAGCACCAGCGTCGGCGGGAGCAAAGCCTGCGCATCGAAATCGAACACCTGTACCAGCATCAGCGCATCCGGCGCCAGGAGGCGGAACTGCAGTGGCACAGCGAACACGACCTGTTCTCCGAAGACAGCCGCAAGGCTTGGGCCGTGGGTAAAGGCTACCTGGCCACCGCCGGGTTTGGCGCCGGCGCGGTCGGCGGCGCTGGCCTGGACGCCCTTACCCTGGGCCACTCCCTCGGCGCCGGTGCCCTGGTCGGCGGCCTGATCGGCGCCGCCGGCAGTTACCTGTACGGCGACCGGCTGGTGCTGCCGGCGCTAAACATCGGCGCGCTGCAGAACGGCCTCAAGACCGCCAGCTTTGGCCCTGTACAGGACAGTCAGTTCGGCTATGTTGTATTGGGAAGGGCGGTGGATCACTGGTGGCACATCAGCCAACGTAATCACGCCGGCCGGGACCTGCTGGACCTGGAACCGGCCGACCATCACTGGCTGGAGCGCCTCGACCGTCGCAGCCGACAGGACATCCAACAAGCCTTCGACAAGCGTCGCAAACGGCGGCCACTGGATGACCGGCTGCGGCTGAAATTCATCGCCGCCATCGAGCAGGGAATGGCCGCGTACGACGACTGGCGGTTGAACCGGACCTGACAGGGATGTTTATACTTGTCGGCTGTTCCATCACAAAATGAGGAATGCTATGAAAATTGTACGAGTGCAAGACATCATCGGTACCGAACGCGAAGTCACCGGACCGGGCTGGACCAGCCGCCGCATGCTGCTGAAAAAAGATGGCATGGGCTTCTCCTTCCACGAGACCATCATTCCCGCCGGTGCCGAGCTGAACCTCTGGTACAAGCACCATCTGGAAGCGGTGTACTGCGTGGCCGGCAACGGCAAGATCCTGGACAAGGCCACCGGTGAAACCCACGAGATCACCGACGGCACCCTGTACGCACTCGACAAGCACGACCAGCACACCCTCTACGGCGGCACCGAAGACATGCGTCTGATCTGTGCCTTCAACCCGCCGGTCACCGGCCGGGAAGTTCACGACGAAGACGGCGCCTACCTGCCGGATACCGGCGACAACTAAGTTGCCGGTGGCTGAACCCCAGGCCACCCCCGCACCGCCACCGCCAGC
>JBPEXK010000262.1:0-1200 GCA_052031745.1 Marinobacter sp.
TCGCGCTCGGCACGGAGCATAATGGCAGTACCGTGGGCATCGTCGGCGCAAACGTAGTAGCAGTTTTGGCCCCGCATGTTCTGGTAGCGCACCCAGATGTCGGTCTGAATGTATTCCAGCAAATGGCCCAGGTGAATGGGGCCGTTGGCATAGGGCAGGGCGCTGGTGACCAGAATGTCGCGCTGTTGCTGTGGACTCGCTTGCGTCATGGTGTGTCCGAACCTTTCTTCAGAGTAGGGGTTGTATGGTCAGAAACGGGCACAGATGATACCTTCCGAGCAGAATTTTTTCACCCGAATCCCCTGTTTCCGTGCGTTAAATACCGCATGAGCTTATTCCGGAGAACCCGATGACACAGATTTCAGAGCAGGCCCTGCAAAATGCGATTCGCGAGTACCGCGATCCTTACCTTCAGAAGGACCTGTATGAACTGGACGCCGTGAAGGCCCTGAACACCGACGACGCCGGTAACGTCACCCTGATGGTGGAACTGCCGTACCCGTCCAAGGGCATCGCCGGCGCCCTGAAACAGCTGGTGTCCGTGGCTTTGGAGAATGTGGACGGCGTGGAGAGCGCCGAGGTGCACGTGGGCCAGAAGATCCACTCCTACAAGGTGCAGAAAGAGATTCCCTCGGTCCCGGGGGTTAAAAACATCATTGCTGTGGCCTCAGGCAAGGGTGGCGTTGGCAAATCCACCACTGCCGTCAACCTGGCCCTGGCCCTGCACGCAGAAGGCGCCCGGGTCGGCATTCTCGACGCCGACATCTACGGCCCGAGCATCGGCATGATGCTGGGCGTGCCCGAAGGCAAGCGCCCGGACACCCGCGAAAACAAATACTTCGTGCCCATGGAAGCCCACGGCCTGCAAGCCAACTCCATGGCCTTCGTGGTCACCGACAAAACCCCCATGGTCTGGCGCGGCCCGATGGTCAGCGGCGCGGTGATGCAGCTGCTCCAGCAGACCTTGTGGAACGAACTCGACTACCTCGTGGTGGACATGCCCCCGGGCACCGGCGACATCCAGCTTACCCTGGCCCAGAAGGTTCCGGTGACCGGTGCGGTCATCGTCACCACGCCTCAGGACATCGCGCTGCTGGACGGCAAGAAAGGCATCGAAATGTTCCGCAAAGTCGACATCCCGGTGCTGGGTGTGGTCGAAAACATGAGCGTGCACATCTGCAGCAACTGCGGCCATGAAGA
>JBPEXK010000263.1:0-1815 GCA_052031745.1 Marinobacter sp.
TTGCCGGCGTATTCCGCCAGCTGTTGTTCCAGATGCTCCTCGGTCAGGTGCAGTTTTACGCCGAATTCGGAACGAATCAGGCGGCGGCACTGGTGAACCAGTTTGAGCAGGCCCGGGTCCAGCAACCAGCTACGTTCAGATGCCAGAGATGTCATGGTTATCGCCTCGAAATGGAGTGTCACGGCTTGGCAATGCCCAACGCTGAGAGACAGGGCAGGGTGCCGACCTAAAGGCCTTTGCGAAATCCATGCCGGAGGCGCTGGGTGATGGGGCAGGCCTTGCTGCACAAGGGCGATGGGCGATCATAGGCTGGTGGCCAACTGATTATGCTGGCGACTGGCCGCGTGATTCCGGTGCACAAAAAAGCCCGCTTGCCCCGTTTTGGTGGGCAGGCGGGCCTGGTTTTGCGCTGGGTGGCGGAGCGTTAGTGGGCTTCGTCCCAGTTGTCACCAACGCCGGCCTCAACCAGCAGCGGCACGTCCAGGCTGGCGGCAGCCGACATTCGTTGCTCCAGGCCCTCCCGGATGGTGTCGATGGCGGATTCTTTGACTTCCAGGATCAGTTCGTCGTGCACCTGCATGGTCATTCGAGCGTCTTCGGGGTGATCCCGCAGCAACCAAGCCTCCACATCGATCATCGCGCGCTTGATGATGTCGGCCGCGGTCCCCTGCATCGGGGCGTTGATGGCGGTACGCTCGGCGGCCTGTTGCATCTGCTTGTTGCGGGCATTGATTTCCGGCAGGTACAGGCGCCTGCCGTACAGGGTTTCCACATAGCCATCCTCGTGGGCCTGCTTGCGGATGTTGTCCATGTATTTGAGTACGCCGGGGTAACGCTCGAAATACCGGTCGATGTACTCCTGGGCCACCTTGCGCTCGACATCCAACTGCCGGGCAAGGCCAAAGGCCGACATGCCGTAAATCAGGCCGAAGTTGATGGCCTTGGCGCTGCGGCGCTGGTCGCCGGACACCTCGTCCCGGGCCACCCCAAACACCTCGGCTGCGGTCGCCTTGTGAATGTCTTCGCCCTGCTCGAAGGCTTTCAGCAGACCTTTGTCGCCGGACAGGTGCGCCATGATGCGCAGTTCGATCTGGGAATAGTCTGCCGCGACCAGCTTGTAGCCCTCCGGTGCCACGAAGGCCTGGCGGATGCGACGGCCCTGCTCGCTGCGGATGGGGATGTTCTGCAGGTTGGGCTCGGACGACGACAGCCGGCCGGTGGCGGTCACCGCCTGGTGGTAGGAGGTGTGCACGCGTCCGGTCCGGTGACTGATCAGCTCCGGAAGGGTGTCGGTGTAGGTGGACTTGAGCTTGCTCAGGCTGCGGTGTTCCAGGATCAGCCGCGGCAACTCGTGCTCGTGGGCCAGTTCCTGCAACACGGGCTCCGCCGTCGAGGGCGCGCCTTTCGGGGTCTTCTTGATCACCGGCAGCCCCATCTTGTCGTAGAAGATGGCCTGCAGCTGTTTGGTGGAACCCAGGTTGAATTTTTCGCCGGCAACGTCGTGGGCCTGCTGCTCAAGCTCCGCCATCCGTTCGGCCAGTTCCTGGCTGTGCTTTTTCAGGGTGTTGGCGTTGATCAGGGCGCCACGCTGCTCCATGCGGGACAGCACCGGGACCAGCGGCAGATCAATGTCACGATACACCGAGGCGAGTTTACCGGTTTTCTCCAGCTGCGGGCTCAGCACCTGATGCAGGCGCAGGGTGATGTCGGCGTCTTCCGCGGCGTAGGGCCCTGCCTTTTCCAGCTCGATCTGGTTGAACGTGAGCTGCTTGGCGCCCTTGCCGGCAATGGATTCGAAGCTGATGGTGCTCTCGT
>JBPEXK010000264.1:0-1737 GCA_052031745.1 Marinobacter sp.
GTCGATTACCACGCCCTTGTGGCCATAGGCTTCCGCCAGTTTGGTGAAGTCCGGCAGGGACTCCATGTAAGACTGGGAGTGACGGGACTCGTAGTTCATGTCCTGCCACTGCTTGACCATACCCAGGGCCTGGTTATTCAGGTTGATGATCTTCACCGGCAGGTTGTACTGCTTGCAGGTGGACAGCTCCTGGATGTTCATCTGGATGCTGCCTTCACCGGTGATGCACAGCACTTCATCGTCCGGGTGCGTAAGCTTGACGCCCATGGCGGCCGGCAGACCGAAGCCCATGGTGCCCAGGCCACCGGAGTTGATCCAGCGATTGGGCTTGTCGAACTTGTAGTACTGGGCGGCGAACATCTGGTGCTGACCCACGTCGGAAGTGACGAAAGCCTCACCGTTGGTGAGCCGACACAGCATCTCGATGACTTCCTGGGGCTTGATCACGTCGTCGCTGGTTTCATAGCGCATGCCATGGAACGCCCGCCACTCGTCGATCTGCTTCCACCAGGCCGCGATTGCCTCGGCATCCGGCTTGACGTTGCTTTCCTTGACCAGGGACAACATCTCCTTCAGTACCGCGTCCACTGGCCCAACGATGGGCACATCGGCGTCCACGGTCTTGGAGATTGAGGCCGGATCGATGTCGATGTGGATGATGCGGGCGCCCGGACAGAATTTCTCCGTGGCGTTGGTGACCCGGTCATCAAACCGGGCGCCGACACACAGGATCAGGTCCGAGTGGTGCATGGCCATGTTGGCTTCGTAGGTGCCGTGCATACCCAGCCAACCAAGATGCTGCTTGTCACTGGCCGGGTAACAGCCAATGCCCATCAGGGTGTTGGTGATCGGATAGCCCAGCTTGCGCACCAGGTCGGTCAACTGATCGGACGCCTTGCCCAAGATCACGCCACCGCCGGCGTAGATGACTGGCCGGCGAGCCGCCAGCAGCATGTCGACGGCTTTTTTGATCTGACCGGCGTGACCACGAATGGCCGGGTTGTAGGAGCGCAGCTTGACCTTTTTGGGGTACGAGTATTCGTAACGCTCGTTCGGTGTGGTCATATCCTTGGGGATATCGACCACCACCGGGCCAGGTCGGCCGGTTGAGGCGATGTAGTAGGCCTTGCGGATCACCTCGGGAATTTCTTCCGGGTGACGCACGCTGAGGTTGTGCTTAACCACTGGGCGGGAAACACCGATCATGTCGGTTTCCTGGAAGGCATCCTCGCCGATCAGCGTCGAGGCAACCTGACCGCACAGCACCACCATGGGGATGGAATCCATAAAGGCGGTGGCAATGCCAGTAATAGTGTTGGTAGCTCCAGGACCCGAGGTCACCAGTACGGTACCTGGTTTTCCGGTTGCCCGGGCATAACCATCGGCCATGTGGACCGCGGCCTGCTCGTGCCGAACCAGAATATGCTTGACTTTGTCCTGCCTGAACAGCGCGTCATAGATATGCAACGCTGCGCCACCCGGATAGCCGTATACGTATTCGATCCCTTCGTCCTGCAGGGAGCGAATGAGCATATCGGCGCCAGACAATAACTCCACGATTTTCTACCCTCTTCTACGAGTGAATGAGCCGGGCCGCGCCCGGTTGCCTGGATCCTCGGTTTCCCTGCTTCTTGTGAAAGCGGAACCGGCTGCTCCTCCACACCTTGTAAGAGGTTGTCTCCTGGCCAGCCGCCCTCCTGAGGGTTGCGGAGAACGGCCAATCAACGGGTTGCACGT
>JBPEXK010000265.1:0-16351 GCA_052031745.1 Marinobacter sp.
GCTTTACTTTACGTGCTCTGGGACCAGTACCGGGAACAGCCGGCGCCGGTGGACCCAAGCCGGTTTACCAATCTGTCTGCCAATCCGGTGGAGCGTGGCGTGGTCGTCGATTGGGCCGTGGCGCAACTGCCCGAACTGTGCGCGGACGCCACTGGGTCAGCCCCGGGCTCGGATGTCCACCGCCAGTGCCAGACCCGAAGCGATAAACGGGAGTCTGCTTGTCGTCGGGCGATGGCGGACCGCTTCCCGGACATGATTGCTTCCGATCCGGTGTTCCGAGATCTCGCCATCAGCACCATGAACTGCCTGGTGCCCCAGTCTGCTAGACTTTGAACACGGATTCACAACTCCATTCAGCCGATTCCAGGCCAGCTCCAATGTCTGAAGATCCCCTGAAAGCATTATCCGATATGGCCAGCGACGCCCACGCTCGTATCCAGGCCGCTCACCAGCACATCAACCCGGTGGTGGAAGTGCGGCGCGGCATGCGCGACGCTGGCATACCGGCGGACGTCCTGACCATCGATTGCCTGCGGACCCGCCGACGGATCACCTTGATCTTGCACGATGATCAGCCCGGCGTGCTGCTGTATCAGTTCGTGACCATAGAGGAAGAGGTTGGGGACACATTCAATAGCATGGCGATGACCGAGGTAACGGTGCAGACCCTGGTGGATTGGATTCAGGACTACTTCGGCTAACTCCTGCGCTGACGGCGAGGTTGCAAGGTCATGGAAACAGTGGACGTTTTCATCCAGTGGGCATTGGCAATTGCTACTCTCGCCGTGGTGCTGCTCACGGTGGTGCCGATGCTGCGCCACCCGCACTGGATCGTTCGCGGCCTCGATTTCCCGCGCTTACAAATGGCGGCGGCTGCCGTTGTGCTGCTGGCACTGCACCTGACGCTGCAGGATTTTGATCGCCTGATCCCGTGGCTTCTAATGGCCGTAACTGCCGCCTGTCTGGCGTGTCAGTTGTGGTGGATTCTGCCATACACCCGCCTCTGGCCCCGGGAAGTGAAATCCGCCCGTGGTGCAGACCCAGACCGCACCATCACAATCCTGACTGCCAACGTCCTGACCCCCAACCGCAACGCCGGCGCGCTGATTGGACTGGTGGAACAGCACCAGCCCGACATTCTGGTAACCCTTGAATCCGACCAGTGGTGGGAGGACCAGCTCGCACTCCTGGGTTCACGCATGCCCTACGGCATCAGCTGTCCTCAGGATAACCTCTATGGCATGCACGTCTTCTCCCGGCTGCCATTGTTGGAGTCGGAATGCCGCTTTCTGGTGGAGGACAAGGTGCCCTCCATGCACGCCCTGGTGCAGTTGCGCTCGGGCAATCGGGTTCGGGTGCATTTTCTTCACCCGGCTCCGCCCAGCCCCACCGAAAATACCGAGTCTGCCGAGAGGGATGCCGAACTGGTCATCGTTGGTCGCAGTGTTGCCGATACCGACGAGCCGGTGATTGTCACCGGTGATCTCAACGACGTGGCCTGGTCCCCCACCACGCGGCTGTTTCGAAAAGTCAGCGGCCTGCTGGATCCACGGGTAGGGCGGGGCATGTTCAACACCTTTCACGCCGATTACCCTCTGCTGCGGTGGCCACTGGACCACCTGTTCCACAGTGAACACTTCACCCTGGTGTCGCTGCGCCGGCTGCCGTCGATTGGCTCGGACCACTTCCCATTATTGGCCAGTTTGCGCTTCGCACCCCTGGGGGGGCGGGGGCAGGAGCCCCTGCAAGGCAACCGGGAGGATGATCAGCGGGCCAGGGAGCTGGCGCAGGACCAGGGAGTGAGCAAGAACGACGTGCCAGAGCCCGGGCAGTCGCCGCAAACTGGACCCAGGGATTGAGGAGGCCTGAACATGAACTGGTTATCGCAAAACTATCAGAGCATCACGGCGCTGACTTCCATAGGCACCCTGTTGATCTGGCTGATCTATGCTCAGCTCCTCTACAAGGGCTACAGGCGCCAGCGGCGACCCCGATTAATCATCAATAGAGGTAAACATAAGGATATTCATGCGCTCTGTATTATCAGCAACATGAGCGCAGAGCCTGTATTCATCGAATACATCGTGGCGGAACTGGAGACGTCCCGGGGCAGTATCGTCATGGATGTAACGGATTTCGAGCGGGGCCATGGTGAAGGTAATCGGATAGACAAAGGCGACGATGGTAACGGAGAGAGCACCGACCCGAGCCAACCGGAAAGGATTCCTGATAGGGTTCGGGAGAACACCCGACAGGGCCCCTTGCGGCCGGGTGACTTCCTGCACATCGGAACCTTTCACAGCATTGTACAGCGCATCGCCAACAACGCCGAAATCGAAATGGACGGCGTAAGCCCGACGGGCAACGTCGAGTTTGAACGACTGACCCTCCAGTTGATTGGCATCTACGGCCCGGAAGACTTACCCGTAGGCGCACAGCGTAGCTTCAAGCTCTACGCCAACGGCGATAAGTGCGATCTGGCGCCAGAGTCCTGGGACACCAAACATCAGAATTCCGGCCGACAGCGTCGCAAGCTTGAGAAAAAACTTGAGCAGCTCAATCGCTCGCCGTTTTCCGCCTCTCCCACGTTGCAGCAAACCGACTGACCAATGGCTCCAAATTCCGGACTTGAGCCGTTGTGCTACGCTTATTTCGCGTTGCAGTAAAAGATCGAATCAACATGGTTTAAGGAGGCCCGATAATGGAAGCCAAATCCGGTCAGGACGAATACAACCAGGTTAAGAAAGATCTGCAGCAGTTGAGAGAGGATCTGGCCAGTCTGACCAAGGCCGTGTCTGAAGGCCAGAAGAGCAACATCAGCAGTCTCCGGGATGAGATCCGCCGGGAGAGTCGAGAGGCGTTAGATAATGTGCGCCAGAGGGGCACCGATGCCTTTAATCGAGCCAAGGACGCTGGTGATAAGGCCATCCACGATGTCGAACACAAAATTGAAGAGCGGCCCTTTCTGAGCGTGATCATCATGTTTCTGGTGGGGGTTCTGGTTGGCAAGCTGCTTGACCGCTGACCATGCTTGAGACGGCCCAGGCCAAAGTAGAGGGGGCGGTCCGCAAGGCCGTCGCGGCGCTGACGGGGTTTCTGCTGGCGCTGGTATTGCTGACCGCCCTGCTCATTACCGGCTTTTATCTGTTGGTTCAGGCCGCGATCCTGGCCCTGACTCCCATTATCGGTGAGGCAGCTGCCATGGCCTCCGTTGGTGGGCTGTGCATGCTGTTGCTGGTGGCGTTTTTCTGGCGCCTGACCAGAACGCCCTCGCCGTCCCGAAGCGGAGCGGGCTCGGCATCGGGCCAGGCTTCTGCCCTGGATAACATCCGCGACCTGATCCGCAGAAATCCGTTCGAGTCGGTGTTGACCGCGTTTGCCGTGGGGCTGGCCCAACAGGGCGATCCGCGGCTGAGGTCACTGCTGATGAAGGGCGGCATGGAATTGATGAAAGAGGCGGAGGCGGAGCAAAGGGGCCAGCCTGATTCCGACACTTCCAGTGCCGAGGACGCAGCCGCAGCAGAGGATAATCAGGCGTCTGGGTCCACCCGACGGTAAACCGCTTCCACCAGGCTGTAGGTGCCGAACGCCAAGAGGCCCAGGGCCACGAAGGCAATCAGCCAGGTCCCGAAGCGGCTACTTCGAAAGGCATCGAACATCTCCTCCATACCACCGGCCTCACCGGGGTCGAGCTGGTAAGCCGCAATCACGAAAAACGAACCCGTGATGAGAAACACCAGCCCGCGCACAGCCAATCCGAAACGACAGATGGGGTAGATCCAGATCTGCACTTTCGGAGGCATGTCAAAGTGGCGATGGAACTGCGCCATGATGCCCTTCTTGGCGTGCGCGAGACCGGCCCCCAACATGACCACACCCACGCCGCCCACCAGCCAGCGACCGAAGGGTTGCTGCATCAACCAGTTGGCCATGTTCTGGGAACTGCCGTTGGAAGAGTCGCCGCCCAGGGAGATGGTAAGGCTGACCGCAAACACCGCCAGCAGCAGATGCGTGGCCGCGCTGACCAACAGGCTTGCCCGAATGGTGAGGCCTTTCAGACCGACGCCGTGATGGTCGGTGTCCTTGATGGCCTGGAAGCAGCGCCAGAGGGCATACCCTGCCAACCCGACGGCGAGGGCGATTAACAGCCCATTGCCGAGTGGTGCCGTCAGCAAGCGCTCCAGCGCGCCCCGGCTGCCGGTGGTTTCGCCGCCCCTGCCAAGGGCGGCAACCGCAGCGAGTCCGCCGATCAGCAGGTAGACCATGCCGCGGGCCGCGTAGCCCATGCGGGCCATGAAGGCGATGGCTCGTTCCGTTGCCGCCATGCGGACACCTCGTAAGTTGGCTACTTGCCCAGAAGCTCGCCAACCGCGCGCAGGTTAGTTACGTGATCACACAGGGACTTGGTGATCATCAGAATCGGTGTTGCCACAATCAGGCCGATGGGCCCCCAGAGCCAACCCCAGAACAGCAGGCCAATGAAGATGGCGACCGCGTTCAGGCTGGAAATGTAACTGGTCAGCCAGGGTGTTAGCAGGTAGCCCTGGATGCTGGTGATCACCAGCGAGGTGCCAGCCACCAGAATGGCGGTATCCAGGGCGCCGAACTGGATGAAGCTGGCGACCCCAGTGCCAATAAACACCAGGAATGGGCCAAGATACGGCACCCCGCTGGCCACCCCGGCTACCACCCCCCAGAGGGCGGCCTGTTCCACGCCCAGGGCCAGGAACGCCAGCCAGGTTAGTAAGCCCACAAACAGCGCACTGACCACCATCACGAACAGGAAACGGCGAATCTGGTGGTGCAGGTCGTCCATAATTCGGGCGGCTTTGCGCATGCGCCGAAACGAGGGCCCAGAAATGCGCACCATCTTACGGCGGTACAATGACCCCACCGCTAACAGGAAATACACCAGCAACAGCACTGAAAAAAACTGGGATATCAGAATCAAGGCCGCCGGTGAGCCCTTGATGACGTAGGCCTGGATGTCCATGGGCTTTTCCACCACCCGCACCGGCGTGACTCCCGGCTGCCGTGCGATGGCATCCTGTTGGTCCTTGGCCGCTGTCTCCTCGATCTGCTTGGCGGCCGTTTGCGCCTTCTCCATGATGCTGTCTTCCGGGTCGCCTGCCCGGGCTTCCTGGCGCTGGAATCGCTCAATCGCCATCGGGATCTTATCCAGCATCGCCAGGGCTTCCTGCTTCAGGGGCGCACCGGCCGCCGCGCCGATGCCCAACAACCCTGCCATCACCAGGGCCGCCCCCAGCGGCCGGGGAATTTTGATCCGGTCCAGAACCGACACCAGCGGGTCCAGGGCGTAGCTAATCAGCACCGCCACAACCAAAGGCAGCAGTACGGGCTGGGCCCAGTCAATGAAGTACAGGGACGCGACGGTGGCAAGAATGATCAGGGCAACACTGCGAATGCTGATGGCATCAATCAGATTTGCCTGCAGTGGAACCGTGTCCTCGCGTTCTGGCGTCGGGCTCTTGGTCTGATCCCCGGAATTCTCGGCGGTCATCAGTGATTCCTTTGGTTGCATCCTTTCAAGGAGTGCTGATGTTGAGTTTAGTCGCCTTTGGTGGCTGCTGGCATGGTAGAAGAACCCTTCCGACCGACTCAATGAAGTGTGTACAAAGTTTAATCGGTTTCCGGCGCGTAACACCGGTTCTCGCTATACCTTTTGCAAAGGTGGTCGTGAAATTTTATCGACCAACCCGAAGACAATTGTCCGTTTCCAAGGTCTAAAGAGGTTGCGGTCTTGGAATCAGTTGAAACAGCGGATCCACCCACATAAGGAGGAACGGTGATGGTTCAGGAAACGGCAAATCCTCTCGAACAGAAGCATCTGTACGTACTGGTTGCAGACAACGCCATGGCGCGATTGTTTGAGGCCAAGACGCCGGTGAAAACCCTCACGGAGATCATGATCCAGGATCACCAGGAAGGTCGTCTGAAGGATTCCGAACGCTATTCGGACCGGCCGGGCAGTGATCACGGGGGTGTCGGCGCACACCAGAGCTACGATCGGGAGAAGGCGGAAGATCCGGAAGAGGAACGTTTTGCGCGCGATTTGAGTGATAAGTTGGACAAGGCCCGCCATGAGGGACGGTTCGACAACCTGGTGCTGATCGCGCCGCCCGCGTTTCTTGGCACGTTGAGGAACCATTTGAGCAAGGATTGCCTGGCGACGGTGGTGCAGTCCATAGACAAGGACGTGGTGCGGCAGGAGCCCGAGGCGATCGCAAAACACCTCAATTTGTAGCTCGTGCGGTTGGTCGCACCGCTTGTGCACAGATCTTTCGTGCCAAAAACTTTCCCACAAAAACTGTGGATAACTATGTTGGCAAGGAAAGGATACTTGCCCCGGAGCGCCTGAATACAGGCGTTCCGGGATTATGGCGGTAAAACGATCAATCCGGTGGCAGTGTGTATTTGCCCACAGCGATCAGGATCGAATTATTCACCGATCCTTTGGCACCCCCGGAAATTGGGGGCTGGGGCCAAATGTATCAACAATCCGGAACTGTGAGCTGTGAATTGCTCACAAAAACTGTGGATAACTATGTTGGCAACGGCAGGATACCTGCCGCAAAGCGCCTGAATACAGGCATTCAGGCGATGTGACTGATATTTGACCGTTGTGAGCACTGAAGTTATCCACTCCGAATTTTGGTTAGAACTCAAGACAAATTTTGCCGAAGTGGCGACCGGACTCTTCGTGTCGGAAGGCGTCGGCAATTTCCTCCAAGGCAAAAGAGCGGTCCAGGATCGGGTGCACGCCGTTGGCTTCAATGGCCCGGATCATGTCCTGCTGCTGACTGCGGCTGCCCACGATCAGGCCTTCCAGTCTGGCCTGCTTGGCCATCAGCTTGGCGGTCGGGATCTCCCCCTCGCGGCCGGTCAGCACGCCAATGAGCGCGATGTGTCCGCCGATGCGCACCGCTTCGATGGATTCCGGTAGGGTGCCGGGGCCGCCCACCTCCACGACATGATCCACACCTTCACCGTCGGTCAGTTCTCGGACTTTCTCGCCCCAGGCTGGCGTCGATTTGTAGTTGATGGTGTGGTCGGCGCCCAGGTCCCGCAGGCGGGTCAGTTTGTCGTCGGAGGACGAGGTGGAAATTACTTTCGCGCCCATCATCTTGGCGAACTGCAGGGCAAAAATGGAGACGCCGCCAGTACCCAGGGTCAACACTGTGTCGCCGGCCTTCAGGCCGCCATTGACCACCAGGGCCCGCCAGGCGGTCAGGCCCGCGGTGGTCAGTGTGGCGGCTTCGGCATGGCTGTAGCCTTTGGGTGCGTGGGTAAACCAGTGGGACGGGCGCACCACCAGCTCACGGGCGTAGCCGTCGACACCGTCGCCGGGGGTTGTGGAAAAGTTATCGATGGGTGCGGGGCCTTCCAGCCAATGTGGAAAAAAGGTCGATACCACCTGGTCGCCCGGCTGGAACTCGGTCACGCCGTCGCCCACCGCCTCGACGGTACCCGCGCCGTCCGCCATGGGAATGCGGCCATCGTCTGTGGGGATGGCGCCGACCACCACCGCGTAGTCGTGAAAGTTCAGCGAGCTTGCGTGGATGCGAACCCGGAGTTCGCCGGGGCCGGGCTGGCCGGGGTCGGCGGCGTCGTTTAGGTGCAGCTGGTCGAGACCACCGGGTGTGCTCAAGTTGATGCATTTCATGTCGGGTACCTCCCTTGGCGTTGGGTATCAATCGGATTCATAAGCACTACAGGTGGCGCAGGGAACTGGATCATTCAACCCGGGTCTTCCAGGTTCTGCCGTTTCAGATAGGCCTGCAGCAGCAGGGGATGGATGATCAGGGTGTAAAGGCACAGCACCAGCGCCAGACACAGCATGTACTCCCGGTAGATGTAGTCCTCAGGCAGCATCAGCAGCAGCGCAATCGAGACCGCACCGCGCAAGCCACCCAACACCAGCACGTGCTGCCAGGCTCGGGGCACGGGCGCCCGGGTCAGTCGCAGTAGCTGGGCACCACCGTAAATTACCAGCATTCGGGCCAGCACCAGCACGGCGATGCTGCCGGGGATCAGCCAGGTGAACGGGAAGTCGTGCCGGCCCACGGTGACGCCCAAGGCGAAAAACAGAATGCCGCCGGCCAGTTGGCTGATGTAATCCCAGAAGCCGACGAAGAACTCCGGATGGCCTGGCACTGCTGGGGCCGGTTGCTCGCTGCTGGCCGCCTTGGGTCGGCGCTGGAACACAAACATCCAGGCCGCGAACATCACGGTGATCACCCCCGACACGTGCAATAACTTTTCGGCCACCAGAAAGCCGCCATACACCAACGCCAGGGTGATGGATATGCCCGGAAACTGGTTCTGCACTGCCCAATAGCGGATCAGCCGACCGGCACACCAGCCCAAAGCGCAGCCGAGCAGCACCGCCACCGCCACCATCCAGCCAAAGGTCAGCGCGGTGTCGGTCAGGCTGAAGGTCTCCATGCCAATCACCAGTGAGGCCATGGTGAAAAACAGCAGGATTGCGGTGCCGTCGTTGAACAGGGATTCACCCTCAATCAGCGCGGCCAGCCGGTGGGGCACGTGAAAGCGTTGGAAGATGGCGGACACCGCTGAGGGGTCGGTGGCAGCTACGGCGGCCGCGAACAGCAGGGCGTCGCCCAGGGGCAGCACAGTGACCGCGTACAGGGGCAACCCGATCAGGAACAGGGAACCAACGACCCCCACTGTGGCGTAGAGCAGGATCGGCTGGCCCTGGGCTTTCAGGTGCTGGGGTGAAAGCTCCCGGGCGCTGGCAAAGATGAGCGCCGGCAGCAGCAGGAGAATCACCAGATCCGGAGACAGCTCCAGCACCGGTAGTGACGGCACCGAGCGCAGGGTGATGCCGTACAGCAGGCCGGCGATCAGGATCCAGGATTCCGCTGGCAGGCGCGAGGATCGGGCAAACACGCGCAGGCTGGCCAGCACCAGCAGCAGGATAGCGAAGCCGCCCAGGGTCTCGGGAAAGCTCGCCGTGGTGTCCATCGGTTACCTCAGTCCGCGATGAGGCGCTGGCACCACTCGACGCCAAATCGAACGCCGAAACCCTGTACGTCGGTGGGGATGTGGGCCAGTCCGCCTTCGCGGGAACCGGTGGACGCCATATCCACATGCAACCAACCCACGGAATTATCCACAAAGCGGCCGAGGAAGCGTGCTGCGTAAATGTGGTCACCCGCGCCGGCGGTGCGACACTGCAGCGTGTCGGCCACCTGGGATTTCAGGTCCTCGTCGTAATCGTCCTCGTAGGGGAACGGCCAAACCCGCTCGCCACAGTGTTCGCCGGCCTGAATCACCCGCTCAACCCAGGCTCGCCGATTGGTTAGGGCGCCCGCAATACGGTTGCTGAGGCTGGAGACCACGGCGCCGGTCAGGGTGGCGTAGTCCAGAATGGCCCGGGGTGGTTTCCGGCAGACCAGGGCCAGGGTGTCGGCCAGCACCATTCGGCCCTCGGCGTCGGTATTGATCAGCTCGATGGTGGTGCCATTGAGCGCGGTCACCACGTCGTTGCACTTGGAGCCGTGGGAGCCTATGTGGTTTTCCGCCAACGCCAGCCAGCAGTCCACCGGGGCCGGGAAGTTCAGTCGGGTCAACGCCAGCAATGTGCCCAGGGCGACGGCGCTGCCCTGCATGTCGCCGTGCATGCCGAGCATGCTGTTGCCGGTTTTCAGGTTGCTGCCGCCGGTGTCGAAACAGATGCCTTTACCCACCAGGGCCAGGGGTTGGTCTTTGCCACCCTTGAGCCTGTAGCGCAGTTGCAGAATACCGGCATCCCGGTTGGGGCTGGCCTGGGTTACAGATAAGAACGCGCCGGCGCCCATGCGCTCCAATTGATCCAGGTCGTAGAACTGGGCTTCCCAGTTCTCCTGCCTGGCCAGGGTCTCGGCATAGTCGCGATAGATGGCCGGGGTCAGGTAATTTCCGGGCAGTTGGGTGAGCCAGCGCGCCAGGTTGTTTCCCTCGGCGGTGGCCTTGGCGTAACGGAAATCCGCTGCTTCCATTTCGCCATAAAAATTGATCGCTTTCAGTTTGGGTGGGTCATCGGGTTGCTCGGAAATGCGCGGTAGCTGAAATAGCGCGGCATAGGCCGCCGAAACCAGGGCTTCCGCCAGGGCGCAGGCTGCGCCGGTCTGCTCAAGCAGCGAGATGACGTTGATCTTGTGCAGGCACTCGGCCAGCAGCGGTGAGAGTAGGGCCCGGGCCTGGCTCAGGGCCTTGAAGCCGTGGGCGTCGTCAGGGACAAAACCGATGCTCGCACGGGTGCCCCGGGGCCCGGAGATCAGCACCGGGTTGCTGGATCTCGGGTAGTCCGCCAGACGCAGTTTCAGGTAGTCCGCCCAGGGTGCTCTGTCCATCACCTCGCGCTTCTGGTCCGGTACCAGCAGGATCAACCCCACCCCCGTGTCGAAATCCCAGGACGCAGGAATGCGGTGATCCACATCCAGTTTCAGTGTGGGTAACTTCGGCAGCTCAGGGCTCATGGCGGGGTGCTCCAAACGGTTTCGAGTGCAGCCTTCACTAAGGATAGTTGCAATACCGGGGATTACCTTAGTGCCAGAACCTGGTGCCGGAAAAAGAAGCTTTGAGACGGCCCCTGATTGGGCTAGGATTTTAGAATAAGCCCTAGGGTGGAGCGCCCCGCCATGGCCATCACCGAGTCTTCGGACTGCGATCTCATCTTCTACACCAACCCCATGTCCCGCGGGCGCATCGTGCGCTGGATGCTGGAAGAAACGGGTGCCGATTACCGCCAGGTTTTGCTCGCCTACGAGACCGACATGAAAGGCCAGGACTATCTGGCCATCAACCCAATGGGCAAGGTGCCGGCGCTGGTCCACCGCGGCCAGACCATCACCGAATCCGCGGCCATCTGTGCCTACCTGGCCGATGCCTTCCCAGATGCCGGCCTGGCGCCGGACCCAAGCGATCGGGCGGCCTACTACCGGTGGCTGTTCTTCGCCGCCGGCCCTCTTGAGGCAGCGGTGATGGACCGGGTGCTCAAGGCGGAGGTCAGTGGCGACATGGAGAAAATGGTGGGCTACGGCAACTTTGACCACGCCATCCACACCCTCGCCAAGGCCGTCTCCGACAACCCATATGTGGCCGGGGACAAGTTTACCGCGGCCGATGTGTATGTTGGTTCCCACATCATGTGGGGCATGGAGTTCGAATCCATTCCCAGGCGGCCGGAGTTCGAGGCCTACGCGTCGCGCCTGTCGGGCCGACCGGCCCTGGGCAAAGCCAAGAAGATTGACGACGACCTGATCACCGACTGGGGCTGAGCGCGACCGGTCGGCGGCGGTTGTCCCGGTCGGTCATTATCTGGCCAACCTGCGCCAAGGCCCGGCCTGACGGGCTTTGCGACACCTGTCCTAGCACTTCTCACACAGTTATCCACAGTTTCTGTGAGTAATTGTAGCGGTGTGGAAAGGCCGATTTGGCAGTGGCCTCGAGCGCCCGAAACTGGCACAGTTCGGCTCATCCATCCAACAATCACAGCAAGAGGACATGCGGGTGACAGAGCTTGTCGATTACCAACTGAATGACGGAGTGGCCACCATCACCATCACCAATGGCAAGGCCAATGCCCTGAGCCATGAGGTGTTTGAAGCACTGAACAAGGCCCTGGACCAGGCCGAGGCCGATGAGGCGGTGGTGATCCTTACCGGCCAGCCCGGCATCTTCTCTGGCGGTTACGACTTGAAGGAAATGCAGAAGGGCTCACACGAGGCGTCAGCCCTGGTCACTGTGGGCTCCACGCTGACCCGACGGCTGGCGGCTTTCCCGTTGCCGGTTATCGGTGCCTGCAGTGGCCACGCCATTGCCAAAGGCGCCTTCATCCTGCTGTCGGTGGACCATCGCATCGGCGTGGCGGGTGAGTTCAAACTGGGTCTGAACGAAGTGGCCATCGGCATGACCATGCATCACGCCGGCATTGAGATTGCCCGACACCGCCTGGCGCCCGCGCACTTCTACCGCTCCGTGGTGAACGCCGAAATCTATGGCCCTGAGGGCGCGGTGGAGGCCGGGTTCCTGGACGAAGTGGTGGCTCCGTCCGAATTGGCGGCGCGGGCCAACGAGCTGGCGCAGCAGTTCCGCAAACTCAACATGCGTGCCCACAAGGAAACCAAGCGCAAGGCCAAGGCCGAATACCTGGCGCTGCTGGACCGCTGTATCGAGCAGGATTCCGCACACCTGGGGCTGTCTGGCGAAAGCTAAGGTTTTTTGCCGGTACAGTTTCCACAAAAGCTGTGGATAACTGTGTTGGTAGGCCAAGGAAAAGCACCTCAGAGCCCGACAGCACGGGGCTCTGAGGGTTTTGTCGGAAAATTGATCGGTATAGGTCAGACCACGCCAAAGGCCAGCATGGCATCGGCCACCCGCTTGAAACCTGCGGCGTTGGCCCCGAACACATAATCGCCCTTGCGCTTGTACTGTTTGGCGGTGTCGAAGCAGGAGCTGTGGATATCACACATCACCTGCTGCAGCTGTTCGACACTGTAGTCAAAGCTCCAACTCTCCCGCGACGCGTTTTGCTGCATCTCCATTGCGCTCATGGCTACGCCGCCGGCGTTGGCGGCCTTGCCCGGGCCGAACAGCACCTTGGCTTTGCTAAACGCCTTGATGGCTTTGGGTGTGCAGGGCATGTTGGCGCCTTCCACCACGGCCAGTACCTTGTTGTCGATCAGCGCCTTGGCGTCGTCCTCGTCGAGTTCGTTCTGGGTGGCGCAGGGCATGGCGATGTCGCAGTCGACCTGCCAGATTGAGCCCTTGGATTCGTATTTGGCTTTGCCTTTACTGCGCTTGGGATAGTCTTTGATGCGGCCGTTTTCCACCTGCTTGATCTGCTTTACCAGGTCCACATCCAGGCCTTTCGGGTCGTACACATAGCCGTCCGAGTCCGAGCAGGCGACCACCGTCGCGCCCAGGTCCATCGCCTTGGCCATGGCGAACACCGCGACATTGCCGGAGCCAGATACCACCACCTTCTTGCCTTTCAGCTTCTTCTTGTTGGCGTCCAGCATTTCCTGCAGGAAAAACACCGCACCGTAGCCGGTGGCTTCCTGCCGACCGCGGGCGCCACCCCACTGCAGCTCCTTACCCGTGACCACACCGGTCTCATAGCGGTTGGTGATGCGTTTGTACTGTCCGAACAGGAAGCCAATCTCACGCTGACCCACACCGATGTCGCCCGCCGGAACGTCGGTGTCGGCGCCGATGTAGCGATAGAGCTCGGTCATCAGCGACTGACAGAAGCGCATGATCTCGCCGTCGGATTTGCCCTTGGGGTCAAAGTCGGCGCCGCCTTTTCCGCCGCCGATTGGCAGGCCAGTGAGGGCGTTCTTGAAGATCTGCTCGAAGCCGAGGAATTTCACTACTCCCAGGTTCACCGACGGATGAAAACGCATACCGCCCTTGAAGGGCCCCAGGGTGGAGTTGAACTCGACCCGGAAGCCGCGGTTGATCTGCACTTCGCCGTCGTCGTCAATCCAGGGCACCCGGAACAGGATCTGACGTTCCGGCTCGCAGATGCGTTCGATCAGTTTCGCTTCCTGGTATTCGGGGTGCTCGGCCAGGACCGGTTCCAGGGAATTCAGCACTTCGGTGACCGCTTGATGGAATTCCGGCTCGTTCGGGTTGTTGTCGATAATCTGCTTGCGCAGCTTTTTCAAAGATGTGCGTTTGCTCATAGGGGCCTCCCTTGGTCACCCGGCGAACCCTGGCTGAATCCTGTGATGGGCCGCCTGCATGGAGAAAAGTGCGTGAAGGAGGTACGGGGTAGCGGGAATTCGGGATCAAATTGGAGGCGGGGGAGAAGGAGGGAAGCCGGGCGCCGCGCACTGGCGACACCCGGGCAACTCCCGGGAAAGCTTCCCGGGAGGGCGCCTTATTGGTAGGCGCCGGCGCTGTAGATCAGCTCGTAGCTGTGGCTGTAGATCTCCAGGATGTTGCCGAACGGATCTTCCATGTAGATCATGCGGTACGGCTTCTCACCCGGGTAGTAGTAGCGCGGCTCTGCCATCCGCTTCTTGCCGCTGGCGGCAACGATGCGCTCGGCCAGGCCCTCAACGTCCGGATCCTGGACGCAGAAGTGGAACACGCCGGTTTTCCAGTACTCGAAGTTGTCTTCCGGATTTTCCTGGCCTTTGAACTGGAACAGCTCTACGCCGATCCGATCCCCGGTGGACAGGTGGGCGATGCGGAACTTGCCCCAGCCCGGTCCAAACACGTCGGTGCACATCTCACCGATGGCACTATCGTCTTCTTCGATATCGGTTGGTTCCATGATCAGGTACCAGCCCATCACCTCGGTGTAGAACTTCACCGCTGCTTCCAGGTCGGGAACGGAAATACCAATGTGGGAAAAGTTTCTGGGGTAAACGTTGCTCATGTGCTGTTACCTCTTTGCCTCTGTGACTGTGGGGCACAGATTACAAAGCCGCGTTGATCACGTAAAATTATCATTTTTGATGTTTTTGAGTATATTTCGTGATGATTAATCCGGTCTGGTTACGCAGTTTTTGCACCCTGGTGGAAGTCGGACACTTCACCCGCACGGCGGAACGTCTGCACATGACCCAATCCGGCGTCAGCCAGCACGTGCGCAAGCTCGAGGAGCAGCTCGATCTGTCGCTGCTGGTGCGTCAGGGCAAACAATTCACCTTGACCGATGCCGGCGAACGGCTCTATCGCGAGGCCAGCGCCATCGTCGAGTCACTGTCGGATCTGGAACGGCGGGTGGGCGCCGATCCCGCCTACGAAGGGTTGGTTCGGATCATGTCCCCGGGCAGTGTCGGGCTGAAGCTTTATCCACAGCTGCTTTCCCTGCAGCAACAACACCCGGGCCTGGTCATCGATTATCGGTTTGCCCCCAATCTGGATGTGGAAAAGGCCATCGCCGATTACCGGGTGGATGTGGGCATCATGACCAAGCCTGCCTCCCTTGATGAGGTGGGGTTCAAACCCGTGGGCGACGAAGCTCTGCTGCTGGTTACGCCGCAGGGCATGAGCGAGCCGAGCTGGCAGGACCTGATGGGCCTGGGCTTCATCGATCACCCGGACGGCGCCCACCACGCCGGGTTGTTGCTGGGAGCCAACTACCCGGAGTTTCATCACAGCAACCAATTCCCCCCGGCCGGCTTCTCCAACCAGATCAGCCTGATCCTGGAACCGGTCAGTCGCGGCCTGGGCTTTACCGTCCTGCCCGCCTACGCGGTGGAAGCCTTCCAGCACCGGGACTCGGTGCAGGCCCACCGCTTGACCACGCCGGCCAGCGAAACCCTGTACCTGGCATTTCGTCGCAACCACCCTATGCCGAATCGGGTCGCTACCGTGGTCGCGGCCATGCGTGCGGGACTCGCGCTCGATGCTGGTGATTCCGCGGAAATGGTGTAGGTTGGGAAGGCAAATCCATCGACCGATTTCTACGCCCAGTCAGGAGGCCCAGCGTGTCCCAGTTTGAACAGTTCGCCAGCGACAACTACAGCGGTGTTTGCCCACAGGCCTGGGAAGCCATGGCCGCGGCGAACCACATGGACGAGCCGGCCTACGGCGAGGACAGCTGGACCCAGCGGGCCGCGGATGGCCTGCGTGCCCTGTTCGACACCGACTGCGAGGTCTACTTCGTGTTCAACGGCACAGCGGCCAACTCCTTGGCCCTGGCTTCCATGGGGCAATCCTTCCACAGCGTGATCTGCCACGAGCTGGCCCATATCGAAACCGATGAGTGCGGCGGCCCGGAGTATGCCTCCAACGGTGCCAAGCTGCTTCTGGGACAGGGCGCGGATGGCAAGCTGACCCCTGAAAGCATCGAGCACCTGGTCACCAAACGCACCGACATTCACTACCCGAAGCCCAAGGTGCTTAGCGTGACCCAGGCCACCGAGGTGGGTACCGTGTATTCGCCGGAGGAGCTGCGCGCCATCCGGGCGGTGGCGGATCAGCACAATCTGCACATCCACATGGACGGAGCGCGTTTCGCCAATGCCGCCGCGGCGCTTCAGGTGCATCCGTCCGAGATTACCTGGAAAGCCGGTGTGGATGTCTTGTGTTTCTCCGGCACCAAGAATGGCCTCGCCCTGGGTGAGGCGGTGGTGTTCTTCAACCGCCGGCTGGCGGAGGATTTCGAATGGCGCTGCAAGCAGGCCGGGCAACTGGCCTCCAAGATGCGCTACATCTCGGCGCCCTGGTGCGGCCTGCTGGAGAACAACGTGTGGCTGGATAACGCCCGCCACGCCAATGCCTGTGCCGAGCGCCTGGCCAAGGGCCTGGAGGGCTTGCCCGGGGTGAGCCTGCGGTACCCGCGGCAGGTGAACGGGGTGTTTGTAGA